>NZ_JBSHBN010000003.1:45549-121302 GCF_053612025.1 Kitasatospora sp. NPDC054768 | reverse complement strand
GATCGCCCCCGCCTATTGACCGCGCCCGGTGGGGCCCGCCGCGCCGACCGCGACGGGCACCACCGGCGGTTCCGAGGGCCCGGGCGCCGGCGTCGGCCGTCGCACCCCGGCCGGCTACCTCCGCCCGGCGACCGGGCCGCAGGCCAGCACGGCGCGCAGCTCGGCGGCCGGGTCGCCCTCGTGGTACGGGCGTTCGCTCGGCTCGATGTGGTCCAGGAACTCCTGGTAGCGCAGCGCGTAGGACAAGTGGTAGAGCGGCTCGGCGAGTTCGAGGGCCCGGCGCGGGTCCGAGCCGGGGGCGTGGCGCCGCCAGGCCTCCGCCCAGACCGCGGCGTGGTGCTGCCAGGCCTCCGGGCCGAGGTAGGCGCGGGGGCGCAGCCCGTCCAGGGCCGGATGGCCGAGGCAGGAGTCGGCGTAGTCGACGACCACCGTGCTCCCGCCGTCGGAACGCCAGTTGCCGGGGTGGAAGTCGCCGTGCAGCAGGGTCTCCGGCAGGCCGCAGGCGGCGAGTCGGTCCAGCAGCCCGGGCAGGTCGGCGGCGAAGCCGGCCAGGCGGTCCAGCTCCTCGGGCGTCAGGTCGGTCTCCTCCGCGAGCCGGTCCAGCAGGGCCGTCAGCTGGGCCGCCAGGGCGCGCGGGGTGCGGTCGCGCAGTGCGGCCAGGTCGTCCGGACGGCCGGCGAGCGCGGCCTGCGCGGCGACGAGCCGGGGGACGACGTCGGCGACGGTCCCGGCGGAGGGGTTCCAGCAGTCCTCGCCGGGGACGTGGTCGAGCAGCAGCCGCCCACCGGAGGGGTCGGCGGCGAGGACGGTCGGGACGAGCGTGCGGTCGACGCCGCCGAGCAGCGCGATGACCTCGCCCTCGTGGGCGTTGAACGCCGGCGTCGTGGTCTTCAGCCAGGCGTCCACTCCGGTCGCGGTGGGGAGGCGGAAGAGGCCGGAGAGGTTCCAGGTCCGGATCTGCCGGGCGGGCCCGGCCGCCGGGCGACCGACGACGGCGAGTTCCGCCTCCGCCCAGTCCAGCGCCGACCGCAGCCCTTCCGGCGTGGCCCAGGCGGCGCGGCGCTCGGCGGGGCCGAGCAGCGCGGCCGTCCCGGCTTCCGGGGGCCGGGAGTCGAGCGCCCTCGGCCGCTCGCTCGCCTCGGCGTGGTAGCGCACCCGCCCGCCGTGGCCCGGCTCCTCGCTCCGCCCGTCGACCAGCCGCGCCACCAGCACCGGCACCCCGGCCGACGCCGCCGCCCGCGCGACCACCTCGTCCACGGAGGACCACCAGCCGAGCTCCACCTCGAAGGGCCCCAGCTGCCCGAAGTACTCGTCGCCGTAGGTGAGATCGACCGTCACGGTCCGGTTGCTCGCTCGCTGCATCGGAGCAGCTTCGCCCACCGGGGCGGGCCCGTGCCAACGGTTTTCCGCCCGCACCGGCCGGAGCACCGCCGCCCGGGCCCGTTCGCGTGCCGCCGCCCGGGCCTGCTCCCGGTCGGACACGAGGGACTTCGCCCGGCGACGGCCCTCTCCGCACGGGATACGGCGGCCCACCGGCCGTTGCGGGGCTAACCTGGGCCGGTGACACGGCGATCCAGCACGGTGGTGCTGATGTGCGGTCTGCCCGGAGCGGGCAAGACCACGTTTGCGATGGGCCTCGTCCAGCAGGGCTACGCGCGGCTGTCGATCGACGAGGGAGTGTGGGAGCGGCTCGGGCGGTGCGACGCCGGGCTGGTCCTGCCGCAGGAGGAGTTCGACCGGCTCAAGGACGAGATCCGGCGTGAACAGCTGGTGGAGCTGGTCGAGTTGATGCGCGACGGGCGCGACGTGGTGGTGGACTACACCTTCCGCAGCCGCGCCGCCCGGGACACCTACAAGGCGCTGGTGGAAAGGCACGGCTGCCGCTGGGAGCTGGTCCACCTCAAGGCCGACCGGGCGACGCTGGAGCGCCGCCTGGCGGTCCGCAACGAACAGCGCGGCGCCAACTCCGTCACCGTGAGCGCGGAACTGTTCGACCGCTACTTCATCGGCTTCGAGGAGCCCCGGGGCGAGGGCGAGCAGGTCCTGCTCCAGCCCCCGCCGTCCTGAGGCCCGGAATCGCTAGCCGATCGCCACGGCCGTGCCGGAGACCCGTACCCGGGTGTCCTCCGCCCGCAGCTCGACCCGCAGGACGCCCGGGCGGCCCAGGTCCTCGCCCTGGTGGAGCGTCAGCACCGCCGGGGCCGTCACCGCGCCGAGCTCCCGCAGGTACGCGCCGAAGGCGGCAGCGGCGGCGCCGGTGGCCGGGTCCTCGACCACGCCGCCGACCGGGAACGGGGCGCGGACGTGGAAGACCTCGGGGGCCTCCCGCCAGGCGAGCTGCAGGGTGACCAGGTCGCGGGCGCGCATGTACGCGGCGAGGCCGTCGAAGTCGTAGTCGAGCCGGGCCAGCCGCTCGCGGGTGGCGACCGGCAGGACGAGGTGCCGGGCGCCCGCGTAGGCGACACGGGGCGGCAGGACCGGGTCGAGGTCGTCGGCGGACCAGCCGAGCAGGGCGAGCGCCTGCGCCACGTCGGCCGCCGGCACCTCCTCCACCTTCGGCTCGACGCTGGTGAGGGTGGCGCGCAGCAGCCCGTCGGCCCCGCGCTCGACCTCGACCGGGACGTCTCCGGCCGCGGTCACGAAGACGTACCGTCCGGGGCCGGTGTGCTCGGCGAGGGCGACGGCGGAGCCGACCGTCGCGTGCCCGCAGAACGACACCTCGGCGAGCGGGCTGAAGTACCGCACCCGGTAGGTGCCTTCGGCCGGGCCGGCGGTCAGGAAGGCGGTCTCGGAGTACCCGACCTCGGCGGCGACGGCGAGCATCCGCTCGTCGGTCAGTCCGGTGGCGTCGAGCACCACGCCGGCCGGGTTGCCACCCTCGGGGCGGGTGGCGAAGGCGGCGTAGCGGAGGATCTCGGGAGTGGCGTTGTCGATCATGACCGGACGAACGCGCCGGGTGCGCGGACTGTTCCCGCTCACCGCGGCGCTTCCTCGTGTCCCGGGCTCTCCTCCCACCGCGGCACCTCCGCTCACCGCAGCACCGCCTCCAGGAAGTCCGAGCCGAGCCGGGCGCTGCCCGCCAGGTCCAGCTCGTAGAGCATGTACCGCCCGCGCCGCCTGGTGGTGAGCAGCCCGGCCCTGCGCAGGACCGCCAGGTGCCGGGACACCTCGGGAGCGCTGAGCTGCCAGGCCGAGGCCAGTTCGCCGGTGGTGTGCGGGCCGCGGGCCATGGTGCGGGCGAGGCGCAGCCGCACGGGGTGGGCGAGCGCCTCCAGGCGCTGCTGGACGAGGGCGAGCGAGACGGGCTCGGGCAGGCCCGCCTCGGCGACGGGGTACTGGAGGACGGGCCGCCGGCCGCGCGCGTGCACCACCAGGAGGTGCGGGCGCCCGAAGGCGGTGGGGATGAAGGTGACGCCCCCGGCGTCGGTGCCGCTGGTGGTGTTGTCCTGGAGCTTGTCGATGACGATCCGGCGCCGCCCGTCCCCGCCCTGGTCGAGGGAGACGGAGGGCGAGACGTCGGCGAGCGCCTCGGCGAGGCCGCGGCGGGCGAGCAGGTCGGCCTTGCGCCGGGCGTCGGCGGCGAGGTCGGGCAGGACGCGCTGCCAGGCGTCGGCGAAGAACGCGGACCGGCAGTCCTCCAGCAACCGCCGCACCAGGCCCCGGACGGCCGGCGGGTCGGCGAGCAGCCGGTCGGCGAAGGCGGCCTGCCGGGGGCCGCGGGCGAGGGCGAGTTCCCGGGCCCGCTCGTTGGCCTCCGGGTCGGTGAGCGGGGAGCCCATCCGCCGGGTGAGCCGGGAGGAGCCGCAGGTGGTGATGAGGGCGGCGGCGACGTACAGCTCGTCGTCGATCCGGTCGACGGCGTCGAGCTCCTCGGCGAGGGTGGCGCCGGGCAGGCCGGGCACGAGGAAGTCGGCGCGCGAGGAGCGCCAGAGGAAGTCGGCCTCCAGCAGCCGCTCGGACAGCTCGGGCGGGATCACGGTGGCGGTGCAGCCGGCCCAGCCCTGCAGCGCGGGGTGGTGCGCGGGCTCGGCGAGCACGTGCAGCATGGCGTTCAGCTCGCCGAGCGGGGAGGGCGTGAAGAGCAGGCGCTCGTCGGGCAGGCCCGTGATGTCGATGGTCACACTCACACCGGGGATCCTGCCACCCGCCGTCGACCGGGCTCCCGCGGATTGACGGGAAGCGTCAATCCGCGTGCCCCGCAGTCCGACCCGGGCGGACGGTACCGGCCATGAGCCTGATCCGGGAGAAGTCCGTCCACGACCACGCCGCCGACCGCCGCGGCGGGCCGCCCGCCCCGCCGGCCGGCCCGGGCCGCCGGAGCCCGTCCGCGCTGCTGGGCCTGCTGACCGCGGCCGGCGGGCCCCGGTACGCCGTCGCGCTGGCGGTGGACGCGGTGGGCGGCGGCCTGCTGCGGCCGTTCCTGCTGCTGTACGGCGTCGGCATGCTGCACCTGGGCGCGGGTGCGGCCGGGCTGGCGCTCTCGGCCGGGATGGTGGCGGGCCTGCTGGTGGTGCCGCTGACCGGCCGGTGGATCGACCGCGGCGCCCGGACGCTGCCCGCCGCCGCCACCCTGCTGCTGCGGGCGGCGGGCGCGCTGACGCTGCTGCTCGCGGACGGCCTGCCGGGGTTCACGGCGGCGGCGGTGCTGTTCGGGGTGGGCAGCCAGTCCTGGCCGACGACCCACGCGGCGGTGGTGAGCACCCTGACCGAGGGCCGGCTGCGGGACGCCGCGCTGGCCGCCGGGCGGTCGCTGCGCAACGCCGGGCTGGGTGCGGGCGCGCTGCTGGCCACGCTGGCGGTGAGCGGCGGGGCGGGCGCGATCCGGCTGCTGGCCGGGGTGACGGGCGCGGCCTGCCTGGGCGCGGCCGTCCTGCTGGGCTCGCTGCGGGTGCGGGCTCCGCGCCAGGACCGGCCGGCGGACGCGCCGGAGCGGGCGGAGCCGCTGCGCCGGATCACCCTGCTGAGTGTCGCCAACCTGCCGTACGCGTTCTGCTTCGACGTGCTGGAGGTGGCGCTGCCCGCGCTGCTGGTGCTGCGGCTGCACGCCTCGCCGGCCTGGTCCTCGGGCGTCTTCGTCGGCAACACGGTGCTGGTGATCGCCCTGCAGCTGGCGCTGGTGCTGCGGCTGGCGGACCGTCCGCGGCACGTCGTGCTCGCCGCCTCGGGGGCGCTGCTGGCGGTGTCGTACCTGGGCTTCTGGGCGGTCGGTTCGCTGGGCGGCGTGCCGGGGTCGGTGGGCATCGCGGCGGTCTCGGTGCTGTACACGCTGGGCGAGATCCTCTACACCGGCTCGGGCACGGCACTGGTGGCGTCCGTCGCCCCGCCGCACCTGCTGGGGCGGGCGCTGGCGCGCTGGGAGCTGTCGGCGGGGGTGGGCCGGGCGGCGGCCCCGGCCGTGCTGACGGCGCTGCTGGCGGGCGGTTCCGGGGAACTGTGGGTGCCGCTGGCCGCGGCCACCGCGCTGGGGGCGCTGGCGGTGCTGCGGCTGGGTCCGGCCCACTGACCGGTGGGAGCGCCGGAGGAGGACCGGAGGAGCGCCGCGCCGACGGGCCGGCGCGGCGGGAACGCCCCGGTGGGATGATCGGCTGCATGGCCCTGACCCCGCACCAGCAGCACCTCCGCGACCGGATCATGGCCGCCGGGGTGACCGCCCCGCCGGAGCCGTGGCGGCCGGTCGGCCGGGGGCTGATCGCGGTCGGCGGGCTGATCGGCATCGGCTTCGCCGTCCACCCCGAGAGCGGGCACGACCTGGTGCTGACGGTCTCGCACGGCGGCCACGGCCTGTTCGACGCGGTGACCGGCCTCAAGCTGGCCCGCGACCACGAGCCCGCCGAGGACCCGGACGGCCTGGACCTCTCCTGCCCCGGCCTCGGCCAGGTCGCGGACGTGCGCATCCCGGTGGCGGGGACGTGGGGCGGCGGGCTCCACACGGCCGCCGAGGGCGGCTGGCACATCGAGGTGGTCGCCCCGGAGTGGCCGCACCACCGGGTGCTGCTCGCCAGCGGCCGCGGGCCGTGGCAGGGCGAGCACGGCGAGAGCTGGTGGCTGGTCCTCGACTCCGACCGGTCCGCCTTCCGCGCGGCCGGCTTCTCCCCGACCGGCCGGACCCTCGCGGTGGCCACCAGCAGCGACCTCACGCTCTGGAGCCGCCAGTAGGTGTTCCGGCTCCGGATGCGGACGGGCCGCGGACCGCCGATGCTGACGGCGAGGCGTGCCCGGCCCGAGGAAGGACACCGAACGTGAGCGAACGCAGTGAGCGGACCATCGAGCGCTGCGCGTTGCGCGAAGCGCCCGCCGAGCGGAGCGGGGTGGGCGCATGAGCGCACTCGACTTCGAGATCGTCGACACCCCCGACAGCTCGCTCAACAAGACCTCCGTCCTGGTCACCGGCCCGGACGACGCCCTGCTGGTGGACGCCGGGTTCACCCGTTCGGACGGGCGCCGCCTGGTGGAACGGATCGGGGCGAGCGGCAAGCGGCTGACCACCGTCTTCGTCAGCCACGGCGACCCGGACTTCTACTTCGGCGCCCAGGAGGTCCAGGACGCCTTCCCGCAGGCCCGCTTCCTGGCCACCGCCTCCACCGTCGAACACATCCAGGAGACGTACGAGGCCAAGCTGCGCGCCTGGGCGCACCTGGGCCCGGAGCTGCCCACCCGGCTGGTGCGGCCCGAGGTGCTGCACGGGGACGAGCTGGTCTTCGAGGGTCACCGCTTCGAGCTGCGCGGCGCCGACTTCCACCTGCCGGACCGGCACTACCTCTGGCAGCACCACCACCGCGCCGTGCTGGGCGGGGTGCTGCTCTTCGAGGGCCTGCACGTGTGGACGGCGGACACCCCGACCTCCGCCCAACGGGCCGCCTGGATCGACCTGCTGGACGGCATCGAGGCGCTCCACCCGACCTGGGTGGCGGCCGGCCACCGGGTCGCCGGCGCGCCCACCGACCTGAACGCCGTCGACCACACCCGGGCCTACCTGCGCGCCTTCGAGACCGAGATCGGCCGGGCCCCGGACGCGGCCTCCGCCAAGGAGTCGCTGGAGCGGCGCTTCCCGAAGCTGGGGCTGCGGATCGCGGTGGACATCGGCACCAAGGTCGCCATGGGCGAGATGGCCTGGGGGTGAGCGGACGATGATCGAGATCCCCCGGGACGTCTCCTCCTTCGCCGAGTCGTCCGCCCCCGCCGACGTGGTGCGCCGCCAGTACCTGGCGTCCGCCCGGGGCGACCTGGCCGCGCTGCGCGCCACCCTGGCCGACGACGTGGAGTGGACCGAGATGGCCGGCTTCCCGCTGGCCGGCACCTACCGCACCCCGAAGGGCGTCACCGCCCATGTGATGGAGCGGCTGGCCGCCGAGTGGGACGACTGGACGGCCCACGACGACACCTACGTGGTGGACGGCGAGACCGTGGTGGTGCTGGGCCGCTACACGGCGGTCCACAAGACCACCGGAAAACCGCTCGCGGTCCGGATCGCCCACCGCTTCACCGTGCGCGGCGGCCGGATCGTGCGCTTCGAACAGTTCACCGACACCGCACTGGTCAGGGAGGCGATGACCGGCTGAGGCCCACCCGGGGGTCCCATTCACTCGTACGGGCGAGCGCGGCGCGGCGCGCCAGGCGCGGTCTCGACAGACCACCCGCACGGCGGCAGGCTGACCCCGATCACGGCCGGAGAACGAGGAGTCGCACATGGCGGGCACGGACACCGGGACCACCGGAGCGGACGGCGGGCGGCAGCGCCCGGTCGTCATCGTCGGGGCGTCCCTGGGCGGCGCGAAGGCGGCCGAGGCGCTGCGCGAGGCCGGGTACCGGGGCGGCATCGTCCTGATCGGCGACGAGCACGAGCGCCCGTACGAGCGGCCGCCGCTGTCCAAGGGCTACCTGCTGGGGAAGACGCCCCGGGAGAAGATCTACGTCCACCCGCCGCAGTGGTACGCGGAGCACGACGTCACGCTGCGCCTGGGCACGGCGGTGGCCTCGATCGACCCGGCCGGGCACACCGTGACGCTCGCCGACGACGGCCGGGTGGAGTACGCCAAGCTGCTGCTGACCACCGGCTCGGTGCCGCGCCGGCTGCCGGTGCCCGGCGCGGACCAGGACGGGGTGCTCTACCTGCGCCGGGTCGAGGACAGCGACCGGATCAAGGCGGCGCTGCGGCCGGGGGCCCGGATCGCGGTGATCGGCGCGGGCTGGATCGGGCTGGAGGTGGCGGCCGCGGCCCGGGAGGCGGGCGCCGAGGTGACGGTGCTGGAGGCGCTCGAACTGCCGCTGCTGCGGGTGCTCGGCCGGGAGGTCGCCCAGGTCTTCGCCGACCTGCACCGGGAGCACGGCGTGGACCTGCGCCTCGGCGTCAAGGTGGCCGAACTGACCGGCGAGGGCGGCACGGTGAACGGCGTGCGGCTCGCGGACGGCACGACGGTGGCCGCCGACGCGGTGGTGGTCGGCATCGGCATCTCCCCCGCCACCGGCCTCGCCGAGGCGGCCGGGCTGGAGGTCGACAACGGCGTCAGGACCGACCGGCACCTGCGCACCTCCGACCCGGACGTCTACGCGGCCGGCGACGTCGCCAACGCCTACCACCCGCTGTTCGAGCGGCACATCCGGGTCGAGCACTGGGCCAACGCGCTCAACCAGCCGCAGACCGCCGCCCGTGCCCTGATCGGGCAGGAGGACGCCGTCTACGACCGCGTTCCCTACTTCTTCACGGACCAGTACGACCTCGGCGCCGAGTACGTCGGCTACGTCGAGCCGGACGGCTACGACCGGGTGGTGTTCCGCGGGGACCCGGCCACCCGCGAGTTCATCGCGTTCTGGCTGTCCGGCGGCCGGGTGCTCGCGGGGATGAACGTCAACGTCTGGGACGTCACCGACCCGATCCGCGAACTGGTGCGCTCGGGACGGGTGGTGGACACCAAGGCGCTGGCCGACCCGAACGTGCCGCTCGGGGACGTGTGACCGACCGGCCGGTGATCACCCCACCGGGACGCCGGGGTTGACCAGGCCCCGGCCCCCGGTGACGGTGTTGCCCGCACCGATCGTGACCTTGCACGTCGCCGCGTCGTAGTCGGTCACGTCGATCGCGTACCGGTCCGGGCCGGTGGCGCCGGTGAGGTCGGAGCGGTTGCCCCGGAAGACGGTGCCGCAGCCCCAGCCCGGCCGGAGGCTGTGGGTCTGGTAGCCGTCGTCGGTGGTGCGCCGGCCGGTGTTGTTCTCGATGACGTAGTCGTTGCCCTTCACGTCGACCCAGGAGTCGTCGGAGTTGCGCCCGGTGAGGCCGTCGCCGTCGAAGGTGTTGCCGGAGACCAGGCCGCCGGTGGTGCCCTCCTTGAGGTCGACGTTCTCGCCGCCGATGTTCGGGCCGAAGGTGTTGCCGGTGATCCGCACGTGGTCGCTGCGGTCGGTCAGGGTGTTGGCGGTGCCGACGTAGACGCCCTCGCCCATGCCGTCCCGGCCGAGGCCGGTGTCGTGGATGCGCGAGTTGCGCAGCGTGCCGTAGGCGCTGGAGTCGCGGAAGTGCACACCCTCCATGGTGGTGTGGTGGACCGTCACGTCGTCGAGGACCACGTGGTCCGCGGAGTCGGCCACGATGCCCTTCTGGGCGCCGGTGACGGTCAGCCCCTGGACGGTCCAGTAGCTCGCGCCGTCGAGGTGGAGGCCGTATCCGCCGCCGGTGGGGGTGGTGAGGACGGCCTTCGCCGAGCCGGTGAGGGTGATCGGGGCGGCGGCGGTGCCGGGGGTGGTGGCCTTGAAGTTGCCGGAGTAGGTGCCGTCGGCGAGCTGGATGGTCCGGCCGGGCACGGCGGCGGCGAGCGCGCTCTGGAGCTGCTTGGCGGTGCCGACCTTGACGACGGCCGCGACGGCCGCGGGGGCGGCCGGGTGGGCGGCCACGGCCGCGGGGGCGGCGCAGCCGAGGGTGAGGACGGTGAGCGCGGCGAGGACGGCGGGGCGCTTGGTCACGGACGGTGCTCCTTGCGGTGGTCGGGGCCGGGCGGGGCGGCGGGCGGCCCGGTGGTGGCAGGAACATGCCGTCACTCAGCGTGGACTGGACCATTCCGGGACGTCAAGAGCGCCCCGGCAGCGTGATACTGGAGCCCTGGGGGGAGTCTCGGACAGGGAGGCGGCGGTGGGCGGAACGGCCGGGTTCGCCGTGGTGGTGTTCGGTGCGCTGGGCGGCGTGGTCGCCTACCTCGCCGGGGTGGTCGGCCTGCGTGAACTGCGGCGGCTGCGCCGGGTCGGCGTTCCGGTGCGGGCGCTGGTGCGCGAACGCGCCCCGGCACCGGAGGACCGCACGCTGCCGCCGCGGCCGCTGCTCCAGTTCGAGACCGAGGACGGCCGGGTGGTCGAGGTCTTCTCCCCCGTCCCCTCCACCGCCCGCCACCCGCTGCCGGACGGCGGCTTCGTCCCGGTCCGCTACGACCCGGCGGACCCGCGGCAGGTGCTGGTGGACGGGCGGGAGCGGGCCGGGCTGGAGTACGGGTTCCTCGCGCTCGGGGTGCTGGTGGTGCTCGGCTCGATCACCCTCGGCGCCGCGGTGCTCTGAACGGTCCGAACGGGGCGGCGCACACGGGCGGGCGGCCCACACGGGCGGGCGGGCCGCGCACGGCTCCGCGGGCAGCCCGCCCGGCGTGCTCAGACGGTGGCGGCGGTGGTCGCCGCCACGGTGGCCGCGATGGAGACGGCGGCCATGGTGAGCTGCACGGCCCGGATCGCCTCACGGACGGACTCCGCCGCCCCGTCACCGGCGGCGATCTCGGCGAAACGCGGCTCGACCTGCTTGCGGGGCAGCTCGGGGAAGGCCAGCCGGTGCAGCCGGGAGCCGTGCAGCAGGGCCACCAGGGCGGCGGTGCGCAGGTCCGGTTCGGCGCCGTTCAGCACGACCGCGGCCAGCCGCCCGCGCAGCTCCCGCTCCACGCTGCCGTCCGCCTCCGGGTAGCGGCGGACCGGGAAGAGGCCCAGCGCCCGGCACCGCTCCTCGACCACCAGGCCGCGCTCGCACAGCCGCCCGACCGTGTCGGCGACCGCCGTGGACCGGTCCTTGGTCAGCCAGTCGCCCGCCTTGGCCCTGCCGGAGCGGCGGCCGGCGGCCCACGCGTCGAGCCTGGCCAGCCGGCCGTCCACCAGCGGCTCCCCGGTCGGGGTCCGGTCGGTGACGGTGAGCCGGCCGTCCTCGATCGTGACCCGCCCGGCCAGCACCAGCTCGGCCAGGATGCCGCCCGCGGCGGCCCAGGCGGCGGTGGGGGCGTCCTTCGCCACGCCGGACTCGTCGTCCAGCGACAGCAGCATCAGCTCCTCGGCGAGGGTGACGTGCATCGGGTGTCCCTTCCTCTCTTCTCCGTGTCGCGGTTCACCGACCCGCCGGCGCCTCAGCCGCGCAGGGCTTCGACCAGACGCCGGGCCCGGGTGTCCTCCTCCAGCAACGCCCGGACCAGCCGATCGGTGCCCTGACCTGCGACCTCGGTCAGATAGGCCTCGACCGCGCGCGGGTCGGCGGGCAGCGTCACCCCACCGGAGTCGAGCGCGGCGTACGCCCGGGCGTAGTCGAGGCCGAGCCCGGCGAGCAGCTCGCCGGCGCCGTCCTCCGCCGCCAACCCCGGCTCGTGGCGGGCCACTTCGTGCACGGCCAGCAGCGCGAGCAGAACGTGCTCGGTGCCGGGCGTCCGGCGGCCGAGGCGCTCGGCCTGGGCGTCGGCCTCCGGCCGGATCCAGGCCGCCGGGCCGGACGGGCCCGGCCGTAGCAGGCGCTTCCAGCGCGGGGCCCGGTGGCCGCGGCGGGCCAGCAGCGTCTCCCGGGTGGGGTGGAGCAGCGGGTCGAGGTCACCGCTCTGGCGCACGGCACCGTCGAGGCGGTCCAGGACGGCCTGCGGCGCGACGCCGGCCGCGCGCAGCAGTTCGGCGGCGCGGGTCCGGTCGGGCCCGGCGCCGTTCGCGCCGCCGCGCCCGGCGTTCCCGGCGTTCCCGTCACTCCCGGCGCCGTTCCCGGCATTCCCGTCGGCGAGCAGGGCCCGCAGCAGGTGTGCGGCCGTGCAGGCGGGTTCGCCGTCCCGGCGGGCGCGCTCCGTCGCCACGGCGAGTGCCCGGGCGGCGGCCCCGCTCAGCGGCCGGCCGTCCGCCCCGACGGCGCCGGGCGCCTCCCGGTCGGGCACGGCGGCGGGCCCGTCGTCGGCCGTCCAGCGCCCCTTCCGCTCCCGGACCAGGGCGCGCAGGGTGTCCGCCCCCGCCCCGGCCGCGGCGAGGGCCGCACCGGCGGGGCCCGTCTCCCCGGCCACGGCGACCAGGAGGTGCTCCGTCCCCAGCGGCCCGTCCCCCGGCCCGCCGAGCGCGTGCCAGTCCGGCTCCAGCATGGTCGTGTCCATCGGCCCCTCCCACGACTACGGCTTTACTCGAACTATATTCCCGCTTTTCCTTCTCTTGGGAATTTTCCGCACGTCAAGAACGCGTCAGGACGGAACCTGCGCAAGAACGCGGAAGACCGGGCGCCCCGGTGTTGTTGCCACCTGGTGCCATCGTGAGAACCACGCCCGCGAGAGAGGTGAGCACCATGGCCGACACGCTCCCCGGGCCGAGCCCGGTCCCCGAGGCACAGACCCCGCTGGACGCCTACTCCCTGATCGTCACCACCGTGGCCGCCACGCTGACCCCGCGGGTCGCCGCGCTGCAGGTCCCCCGGCGCGGCCGGGGCGGCTGGTTCAGCACGGCGCTGGGCTCGGCCGTGGTCTTCACCGAGGACGGGTTCCTGCTCACCAACGCCCATGTCGTCGGCCACGCCGACGCCGGCACGCTCGCCTTCGCCGACGGCACCACCGCCCCGTTCCACACCATCGGCGCCGACCCGCTCTCCGACCTCGCCGTGCTGCGCGCCGACGGGCCGACCCCGAAGCCGGTGGCACTCGGCGAGGCGACCGGCCTGCGGGTCGGACAGCTGGTCGTCGCCGTCGGCAACCCGCTGGGGCTGGCCGGGACGGTCACGGCGGGCGTGGTCAGCGCGCTCGGCCGCTCGATCCCGGCCCGCTCCGGCAGCACCGCGCGGGTGATCGACAACGTGATCCAGACCGACGCCGCACTCAACCCGGGCAACTCCGGCGGCGCGCTGGCCACCGCGAACGGCGAGGTCGTCGGCATCACCACGGCGGTGGCCGGGAACGGGCTCGGCCTGGCCGTCCCGATCGACGCCACCAGCCGCCGGATCGTCGCCGCCCTGCTCGCCGACGGCCGGATCCGCCGCGCCTACCTCGGCCTCGCCGGAGTGCCCGCGCCCCTGTCGCCCGCCCTGCGCCACCGCACCGGGCAGCCCACCGGCCTGCGCATCGTCGAGGTGGTGCCCGGCGCGCCCGCCGACCGCGCCGGGCTGCACGAGGGCGACCTGCTGCTCACCGCCGACGACGAGCCGATGGGCAGCGCCCAGGCCCTCCAGCGCCTGATGCTGGCCGACGCGATCGGCCGCCCGCTGCCGCTGACCGTCCTGCGCGGCGAGGCCCTGGTCGACGTGCTCGCCATCCCGACGGAGCTGCCCGTCGACGACTGACCACGGCCCGGGACCCGGGCGGGATCGGGGGCCGCCGGCCGCGGCACGTTGGTCATCTGCATACGCAGATCATGCGCGCCCTTATCCCGTCGTGGCGGCGAGGGTCGGTGGCACGGAAATCCTTTGGCACGGAAATCCGGTGGCACGGAAATCCGTTGGCGCCCGTGCGACCGGTGTGGTTACGCTGACGCCGTTCCGTACCGATCGACCCGGGCCACCGCCCGACCGGAGAGGGTGTCTTGATGTCCCGCCTCGCGCCGAGTGCGCCTCGCCACGCCGGCTGACGACCACCGCCCGACGAACCGTCGAGGCCACTCGGCCTGCTCTTGCTGCCATCGCAGAAACCCCTCAGCAAGGAGCACCCCGGGTGTCCAGCACCTCCAGCACGCCCCCCGTTCTGAAGACCTCCACCTTCGCCTGCACCTGGTGCGGTCTGACCGTCTCCACCTGTGCCGCCGACGGCACGCGGCGCAACCACTGCCCGTCCTGCCTGCATTCACGACACGTCCTCGACCACGTCGAGGGCGGTCCCAGCGAGTGCCTGGGCCGGATGTCGCCGATCGCCATCGCCGTGCTGCGCACCGGTGACTGGACGGTCGTCCACCGGTGCGTGCGCTGCGACGAGCTGACGTCCACGCCCGTCCGCACGGACGACAACCAGCTCGTCCTGATGCGGATGGCCGTCCGGCCGCTCGCCCAACCGCCGTTCCCGCTCGAAGCGTTCGGCACCCTCTGAACCACGCGGAGAAGAGGGAGCACCGAACCGTGCCACGACACAAGAACACCGGCGGCCGGGGCCGGCGGGAACGCCGCCCGCAACGGTACAAGGACGTCCTGCACGGACGGGGCGGCCACCGGGCGCACGCCTTCCGCTGCGTGGACTGCCGGTTGGACGTCCCGGTGGACGCCCCCGGCAGCGCCCACCGCAACCACTGCCCGAACTGCCTGGCCAGCCGTCATGTCGACGGCCGGACACCGGGTGACCGGGCGGCCGACTGCGGCGGCCGGATGACCGCGCTGAGCCTGTCGGTCCGCGCCGACGGCGAGTGGATGATCATCCACCAGTGCCTGTCCTGCGGCGAGTTGAGCGCCAATCGGATCGCCGGGGACGACAACGCCCTGACCCTGGTCCGCCTCGCCCTCAGGCCCCTGCGGGACACCACCCTGGCCCACCGCACCCTGCTCACCCTGTAGGCGCGCGCGCCGCGACGGTCCGTCCGAACGGGCGGACCGTCCGTGGGCGGCGCCTCAGCGCGAGCCGTCGGGGCGCGGCGGGAACGCCCGTACGGTGCGGCGCGGGAGGGCCGCGGACAGGGCCGCCAGCAGCGCGGCGGCGGTGAACAGCGCGTAGTGCCCGACCTCCGGACCGGGGCCCGCCCAGCCGAGTTCGCCGTGGCGGTGTTCGGAGAAGGCGTTGTGGCAGAGCCAGGCGGCCAGGCCGATCAGCGGTGCGTCCACCGGCCGGGAGCGGCGGCCGACCAGGGCGCACAGCGCCAGGTGGGCGAGGGACGGCAGCGGGCCGGAGTGCAGTTCACCGACGGCGCCGAGGGCGAGCGCCAGAGCGCCGCCGGCGAGCAGCGCGACGGCGCCGGAGGTGCCGTCCGGGAACCGGTCGAGCACCGGGCGGTAGCGCCGTCCGCCGGGCCGGGCCGAGTACATCCGCACCGCGGACTACCGCTGCATCGAGGCGAGTTCGCGCTCGGTGGCGACCGGCAGGTGCCATCGGGTGCGCCGGTGCAGGGCCTCCAGGTCGTGCAGCAGCTCGGGCACCGGGACGGTCAGCACCGGGCAGCCCGCCCGCCGGGCGCAGTGGCCGGGCACCGATCGCCGCAGCCGGCGGTGCAGCGGGCCGCCGCTGCGCCCGAGGACCAGCAGGTCGTCCGGCCGGTCGGCGATGTGCAGCAGGGCCGGTCCGGCCTCGCCGCGGACCACGACCGGGCTCAGCGGCACGCCGGGGTCGGCGCCGCCGAAGGCCTCGTCGAGGGCGTCCCGCAGCCGCCGCTCGGCGGCCTCCCGGACGGCGGCGAGCAGCGGCGGGCAGGGCGAGCGGCGGTAGCCGTGTTCGCCGCCGGGCGGCTCCCAGGCGAGCACCGGCACCAGGACGGCGCCGCGGTCGCGGGCCTCGGCGACGCCGCGGTGCAGGGCGGCCAGGCTTCCCAGCGACCCGCTGACCCCGACCACCACCCTGGGGGCGGCCTTCGAACTCCCGTTGCCGTGCATGATCCGTCCTCGTGTGGTCGTGTTCGCCGTCGTCCTCCACCCAACCGCCGCGACGGGGCTGACCCTGCTCTCCTTGACGGCTTCCTGACGTTCCGGCCGGTGTTCCCAACGCGCTCCATACGCGGCCCGCCGGGCGTCCGGACCGTCCGGACCGTCCGGGGCCTCACCCGTTCGGCGTACTCAACAGGCGAGGGTCACCGCCGGATGGGTGGATGGAGACGGCCCGCCGGGATGCGGCATGCCCGACGGGCGGTTCGATGTCGAACGTTCCAGGGAGCACGGGCTTGTACTACAGCAGCGGCAACTACGAGGCGTTCGCCCGGCCGAGGAAGCCCGAGGGGGCCGAGCGCAAGCGGGCGTGGTTCGTGGGGTCGGGGCTCGCGGCGCTGGCCGGGGCGGCCTTCCTGGTCCGGGACGGGCAGGTGCCCGGCGAGCGGATCACGATCCTGGAGCGGCTCAAGCTGGCCGGCGGCGCGCTGGACGGGATCGAGGTGCCCGAGAAGGGCTTCGTGGTCCGCGGCGGGCGCGAGCTGGAGGACCACATGGAGTGCCTGTGGGACCTCTTCCGCTCGGTGCCCTCGCTGGAGATCGAGGGCGCGTCCGTGCTGGACGAGTTCTACTGGCTCAACAAGGACGACCCGAACTTCTCCCTCCAGCGGGTCACCGAGCACCGCGGCCAGGACGCCCGCACCGACGGCCTGTTCGCACTCGACGACAAGGCCCAGAAGGACCTGGTGCGGGTCTTCCTCGCGACCCGCGAGGAGCTGGAGGGCAAGCGGATCGACGAGGTCTTCTCCCGGCACTTCCTGGACAGCACCTTCTGGCTGTACTGGCGGACCATGTTCGCCTTCGAGGAGTGGCACGGCGCCCTGGAGATGAAGCTCTACCTGCACCGCTTCATCCACCACATCGGCGGCCTGCCGGACCTGTCCGCGTTGAAGTTCACCAAGTACAACCAGTACGAGTCGATGGTCCTGCCGCTGACCCACTGGCTGATGGACCAGGGCGTCCGGTTCCGCTACGAGGTCGAGGTCACCGACGTCGACTTCGACGTCTCCCCCGCCACCCGGGACGCCCCCGGCCGCAAGCAGGCCACCCGGATCCACTGGCGGGAGGCCGGCCGGGAGGGCGGCGTGGACCTCGGCCCGGACGACCTGGTGTTCACCACCATCGGCTCGCTCACCGAGAACTCCGACGACGGCGACCAGCACACCCCGGCCCGGCTGGACGAGGGCCCGGCCCCGGCCTGGGACCTGTGGCGCCGGATCGCCGCCAAGGACCCGGCCTTCGGCCGCCCCGACGTGTTCTGCGGCAACATCGCCGAGAGCAAGTGGGAGTCGGCGACCGTCACCACCCTGGACCCACGCATCCCGCACTACATCCAGAAGGTCGCCAAGCGCGACCCGTTCAGCGGCGGCGTGGTCACCGGCGGCATCGTGACCGCCCGGGACTCCTCCTGGCTGCTGAGCTGGACGGTCAACCGCCAGCCGCACTTCGAGCAGCAGCCCGCCGACCGGATCGTGGTCTGGATCTACTCGCTGTTCGTCGACCGCCCGGGCGACTTCGTGCGCAAGCCCATGCAGGCGTGCACCGGCGAGGAGATCACCCAGGAGTGGCTGTACCACCTGGGCGTGCCGGTCGGCGAGATCCCCGACCTGGCCGCGAACGCCGCCCGCTGCGTGCCGGTGATGATGCCGTACGTGACGTCGTTCTTCCTGCCCCGGCACGCGGGCGACCGGCCGGACGTGGTGCCCGAGGGCGCCGTCAACTTCGCCTTCATCGGCCAGTTCGCGGAGACCACCCGGGACTGCGTCTTCACCACCGAGTACTCGGTGCGCACCGGCATGGAGGCCGTCTACCGGCTGCTCGACGTCGAGCGCGGCGTGCCCGAGGTGTTCAACTCCACCTACGACGTGCGCAAGCTGCTCGCCGCCACCACCCGGCTCCGCGACGGCGCCGAACTCGACCTGCCCGGGCCGGAGTTCCTGCGCAAGCGGCTGCTGCGGCGACTGGAGGCCACCGAGATCGGCGAGCTGATGCAGGAGTTCGGCCTGATCGAGGACGAGCGGGGGTAGCCGACGGGCGGAGGTGGCCGCGGGCGGGGAGCACCGCCCCGAGGCCAGTGGCCGTGGCAGTGGCACAAGACAGGGATGGTGCTATCGTCAGTAGCACTATGTTGCTGAAGCTGGACATCGGGGACACCCGACCGCTGCACGAACAGGTCGCCGGCGCGATCAGACGGGCCGTCGCCGAGGGCGAGTGCACCCCCGGGGACAAACTGCCCCCGGCCCGGGAGCTCTCCCGGGCGCTGGGGGTGAACACCAACACCGTCCTGCGCGGGCTGCGGACGCTGCGCGACGAGGGGGTGCTGGAGTTCCGCCGGGGCCGCGGCATCACGATCGCGACCGGCGCCGACACCCGCTCCGAACTGGTCGACCGCGTACGGCAGTTGGTCGAGGACGCGGCCCGGTTCGGCTACAGCAGGAACGATCTCGTGGACATGATCAGGGGGATGTCGTGACGGACGACGGCACAACGAAGGAAGCGACCGCGGCGGAGCGACCGGCGGCTCGCGGTGCCCTCTGGGCCGCGGCGGCCTGGTCCGTCGGCGTGCTGGCACTGCTGATCGCCCTGCCGCTGGTGGCGCGCCACCGGCTGCCGGACCCGCTGGCCACCCACTGGGGCGGGCGGGAGCCGAACGGCTCGATGTCGCTGACGGCGGCCGCACTGTTCCCGGCCGCGTTCTGGGCGGTCCTGGTGCTCACCTCGGTGGCCGTGCGGCGGTACTGGGCCGACCGGTCGCCCGGGGCGGCGGCGGCCACGCTGGCGGCCGGCGGGGTGCTGCTGACGGGGGCGCAGACCTCGATCGTGCACGCCAACCTCGACCGCGCCCGCTGGCAGGACGCCGCACCGATGGGCGTCGAGGTGGTCCTGATCCTGCTGGCCACCGGCCTCGCCGGGCTGCTGGCCCTGCTGGCCGGCCGCCGCTTCGGCGGCCGGCCCGAGCGGCTCCCGGCGGCCGGGGCGGATCCGCTGGAGATGCCCGCGGGCGAGCGGTTCGTCTGGCTCTCCCGGGCCGCCAACCCGTGGTTGCAGCTGGCCGCCGCGGTGTTCGCGCTGGTGACGGTGGCGGGGGTGCTGGCCGCCGCGAGCGGGGTCGCCGAGCTGGACTGGGCGCTGGTGGTGCCGTTCGCCGTCGTCTCCCTCGCATGCCTCGCCTGCTCCTCGGTGCGGGCGCGGGTGACCGCCGGCGGCCTGACCGTCGGATTCGGCCCGTTCGGCCGGCCCGTGCGCCACTGGTCCCCCGCCGAGCTCGAATCCGCCCGCGCCGAGCAGCGCACCGCCGCGCAGGCGGGCGGCTGGGGCTACCGGATGAACCGGCTCGGCACCACCGTGATGCTGCGCGGGGGCGTCTGCCTGGTGGTCCGCACCCGTCAGGGCACGGACTTCGCGGTCAGCGTCGACGACGCCGAGCGCGGGGCGGCCCTGCTCAACGCGCTGATCGCGCGCGCCGGGCAGCCGACCGGCTGAACCGGTTCGGCGGAGGCGAAGGGGCGGTTCGGCCACCACGGCCGGACCGCCCCACCGCTTGCACCGCTCGCACGGCCTGCACCGCTCGCACGGCCTGCACCGCTCGCACCGCTTCCGCCGCCGTCAGGACTCCCCCGCGCGCAGTTCGGTGGCGATCTGCCATCGTCCCGCGACCAGCGTCTCCAGCACCACCCCGAGGCAGGCCACGAGCGCCAGTCCCGCCGTGGGCAGCAGCACCGGCAGCACCGCCGGGCCCAGGCCGTCGCCGGCCTTGGCGCCGATCAGGGTGGAGAGGTCGAAGGCCGGCCCGAGCAGGACGGCCGCCACCGCCGCGACCACCGCACCGCCGACGGCCGCCGCCAGCGTCCGCGGCAGTGCCTCGGCGACGATCAGCGCCAGCCCCTGACGGGGTCGCAGGCCCATGGTGCGCAGCCGGGCGAGCACCGCCGTCCGGTCGGGCGCGGCGCGCAGCAGCGTCAGCAGGACCGCGAGGACGGCGAATCCGGCACTGGCGGGCGCCGCGTACCAGAACAGCCGTCCGGCGGCCTGCTGCAGCGGGTCGTCGGCGAGCTGCGCGGCGTACTCGCGGCTGCCGCCCACCGCGTAGGCGGGCGGCAGCCCGTGGTCGCCCTTGCCGTCCGCCGCGGCGTTCTCCGAGATGAGCCTGGCGAGGCCGGTCGGCTCGACCAGGCCGCGTTCCAGGAGGAGCGACCTGATCCGCCCGGGGTCGAGGCCGTCGCCCACGGCCAGCCACCCGGTCCACCGGCCGAGCTCCGGCAGGCGTTCCACCGCGGGACCGCTGGGCACCACGACGAAGGGCAGGGCCGGCTCCGGCAGCGCCGGGGTCGCGGTGACGATCCCGGCGACGGTGGTACGCAGCTCGCTCGCGGTGGACAGGTGCACCGTCGGTGCGCCGGCGCCCAGCCGCGCGGCCAGGTCGCGGCTGAACAGCGCGGGCACCGGGGTGTCCGGGCCACCGGGGGTGCCGGCGAGCTTCGCCGGGTCGAACTCGCCGGCCCCGAGGGTGCGGGCGATCTCGGCGTACGCGGTCGGCTCGGCGACCACCAGGGTCACCTTGGTGTAGTTGTTCGCGTCGGCGCCGACGAACAGCGCCCGGGGGTCCACCCGGACCGCCGTCGCGCCCCGGGCCTGCGGAAGGTCGCCCGCGGCCTTGAGGAACGGTTCCGGCAGGGTCGCGTAGCCCGGCACGGAGACGGCGACGTCGCCGCCGGTCGCGAGGCGCGCGGCGCTCAGCCTGCCGCGGTCCACCGCGTCGAGCAGGGTGGCGCCGAAGCCGGTCGCGGTGACGGCGATCAGCAGGGCGAGCAGCGGCAGCGCGGAGGGCCGGCGCCGGCCGGAGTGGTCGCGGGAGGCCCGGGAGAGGCCGAGGAAGCCGATCAGGCCGCGGCCCCGGCGGGCCAGGGCGGCCAGTCGGCCGATCACCACAGGCTCGATCCGTGCCAGCAGCAGCCCGCCGGCGACGGCGAGCAGCAGCGGCGCGGCCACCAGCAGCGGATCCGCCCCCCGGCCGGGGTGGCCGACGCCGCGCCGGCGGACCTCGGCCACCGCCACCGCGGTGACGGCCAGCAGCGCGACTTCGCCGATCAGCCGGCGCCACGGCCCGGTCCGCCGGGGGTGCGTCCGGAGCAGGGCGGCACGCACCGGGAAGGCGAGCAGGGCGAACAGGGTGGCGACCAGGCCGGCCGCCACCGCGAAGCCCCACCGGGGGGTGGGCAGCAGCACCAGGGCGAGCACCGCTCCGAGTACCGCGGCGGGCAGGACCGTCACCGCGCTCTCGCCGAGCAGCCGCAGCAGCACCCCGCCGCGCGAGCAGCCACGGGCCCGGAGCAGCCGCAGTTCGGCGGCGCGCCGGTCGGTGCCGAGCGCGGCGGCCAGGCAGAGCACCACGGCGGCGACGCCCGCGACGCCGGCCGGGCCGACCGCGCCCAGCGCCATCGCGGCCCGGTAGCGCTCGGCCGCCCAGGTGAGGACCACGGGCAGCGTCGAGACGACCCGCAGGTCGGCGCGCCCGGTCGCGGTGACCAGGGCGTCGGCCTCCGGCCCGGCCAGGAGGGGCGCGACGGCGGCGCGGGTCCGTTCCAGACGGTCGGCGCGCAGCGGGGCGGGGTCGACGGAAACCCGCCAGAAGTTCTGGACGGACGGGCTCCAGGCGGTCAGCGCGCCCACGCTGCCGTCGTCGACGAAGCCGGTGACCTCCTGCCAGTTGCCGTGCTCCGGGTCGAGCCCCAGGCAGGGGCGGTTCGGGCAGCCGATGCCGACCCAGAACGGGTCCGACGGGTCGTTCTGCCGGTAGATGCCGGTCACCACGGTGGTCCGGCGGCGGTCGGGGCCGCTGCTGCCGTTGTCGAGGACGTCTCCGACCCTGATGCCGATCGCCTCGGCGGCCGCCCGGCTCACCACCGTCGGCACCGGGGCGCCGGCCGCGGCGGGGCCGGGCCAGCTGCCCTCGGTCAGGGTGACCCGGTCGGCGAGGCCCTGCAGCCGGATCAGCAGGATCCTGGGCGGGATGTCCTGGCTCACCCGGTGGTAGCCCGGGTTGTACACGGGGTTGGTCTCGGTCCTGGTGCCGTGCGCCAGGCGTTCCGGTGCCAGCGCCACCGTCGCGCCGACGCGCGCGACGATGTCCCGGTCGACGGCGTCGAGGGCGGCGGCGGTGTCCGTCGGGCGGGCCTTGGAGGCGAAGTGCAGGCTGGTCGCGTGGATGCCCTTCTGGCGCACGAAGTCCCGCAGCGCCGCGTCCGCGTTCCGGTCCGTGACGCGGGGGACGGCCACGGTCAGCAGGACGGTGACGAAGGCGAGGGCGGCCGTCAGCAGGGCCGCCGAGGGGCTGGCGCGCAGCCGGGTGCGGACCCAGCGGGCCGGACGGAGGGCGGTCCCGGCGGGGTCGGCCCTGGTGGTCACGGTTCCTCCACGAGGCGCAGCGGGACGGCGGCCGCCGATCGGCCGGGGTGGACACGGCGCACGGCGGCGCACGGGTCACCGGTGCACGGGGCTCCGGCGACCGGACAGCGGACAGCGGACAGCGGACAGCGGACAGCGGACGATGCTGTCAGATCCGATCGCCGATCGGAAGGGAACAGCACGAATCAATTCCCGCTCGGTCGGTGACGATTGGGCTGGTGGCAGCCGCCTGCCCGGCTCTCCGCGGGGGAGTTGAACCGGTGGAGCCGTCACGGCCGTGGTGGATGGTGACCCGAGGTTCTCCGGACGGTCATTGAGGGCGTAAACCGCTCACATCAGTGGTGCTTCGAACGCCGATGCGGGTACACAAGGTGACGGTCGCTCAGGTGTGTGGCGGCGCCCGTCCGACGCCGCCCCACCCCGTCCCCCCGCGACCGGAGGAACAACGGGCCGAGGAGCCCGTGGAAAGGCAAGGAGGCGTCCGTGACGCACGACTCGCGCACGCAGAACTCCCCCGGTGTCCGGCGGAGCATCCAGGACGTTCGAACCATCGCGATCCTTCGCCTCGGCGTCGGCCTGATCGGCGTCCTGCTGCCGCCGGCCCTGCCGTTCGGCAACTGGCTGGCCGCCGAGGTGACGGGGCGCGGCACCGACGACTTCTGGCCGGGCTCGATGAGCGCCGCCTACTACACCGACACCCGGAACCTCCTCGTCGGCGGACTGTGCGCCCTCGGGGTGTTCCTGATCTGCTACCGCTTCGACCGCCGGGACGACCGCTGGAGCACGGCCGCCGGGTTCTTCGCGGTCGGGGTCGCGCTGTGCCCGACGGCCCCGGCGGGCGCCTCCGGCGTCCAGCGCACCGTCGGCGTGTTCCACCTGGTCTTCGCCGGCCTGCTGTTCGTCATGCTGGCGATGTTCTGCCTCCACTCCTTCCGCAATCCCCGCTCCACCCAGCCGGCCCGGGTGAGCACGGCCTACCTGGTGGCCGGGGTGGTGATCCTGGTCGCCCTGGCGCTCTCCGTCCTGGCCGGGGTGACGGGCCTCGGCTCGGGCTGGTCGGTGCGGCCGCTGTACCTGTGCGAGTGGCTGGCGACGTGGGCCTTCGGCATCGCGTGGATCGGCGCCGCGCTCGAACTGGCGGCGCACGGCCGGGGCGACGCCGGGTCCGCCGCCGTCCCCCGTCAGCCGGGCGCCGCCGCGCTCGACCCGAGGCACCCGGAGGCGCGGGCCTGAGGCACCTGGAGGCACGGGCCCGAAGCACCCGGAGGCGCGGGGCCTGAGGCACCCGGAGGTGCGGGCCTGAGGGCCCGTCATTCCGCCGCACCGGTCGACCGTTACCATGCGCACCATGGGCCGCCACCTCGGCGGTCGCTGACGGACGCCCAGCAACGGGAGAACGAGCATGGCGAACGAGATCCGGGCGGAGCACGGTCCGCACGAGGATTACCCATCGGTGGACCTGCGGATGGACGTTCCGCACTCCGCCCGGGTCTACGACTACCTCATCGGCGGCAAGACCAACTTCGAGGCGGACCGGGTCGCGGCGCACGCCTCGGTGCAGGCCTGGCCGTCGCTGCCGATCTCGATGCGCACCACCCGCGACTTCATGCAGCGCTCGGTGCGCCGACTCGCCGAGCAGTACGGCGTGCGGCAGTTCCTCGACATCGGCACCGGCATCCCGACCTCGCCGAACCTGCACGAGGTCGCCCAGGCGATCACCCCCGAGGCCCGGGTCGGGTACGTGGACAACGACCCGATCGTGCTGACCCACGCGCGGGCCCTGATGGACAGCACGCCCGAGGGCCGCACCTGTTACGTGGACGCCGACTTCCGCGACCCGGAGTCGATCATCAACAACCCCCGGCTGCGCGAGGTGCTCGACTTCTCGCAGCCGGTGGCGCTGTCGCTGATCGCGATCGTCCACTTCGTGCTGGACGAGGACGACCCGCAGGGCATCGTGCGCCGCTTCATGGACGCCCTGGCCCCCGGCAGCTTCCTCGCCCTGACGGTCTTCACGGGTGACACCGACCCGGTGGGCGTGGGTGGTGTCGGCCGCGAGTACAACGCGCGCGGCATCCCGCTCCAGATCCGCGACAAGGCCGAGGCCGAGGCGTTCTTCGAGGGCTACGAGCTGCTCGACCCGGGCGTCACGCTGGTGCACAACTGGCGGCCGGACGCCGACGCCCCGCCCGTCCGCGACCGGGACATCGCGATGTACGCGGGCGTGGCGGTCAAGCGCTGAGTTCCGGCTCCTCGTGATCGAGTGCCGAATCGTTTCTGCGATGGGCCCGGCCGACCGGCCGGGCCCGTTCAAGCAGGCCCGTGAAAAGCACGCCCGTTCCAGCAGGCCCGTTCAAGCGGACACGGAGACCAGGCCCGCCTCGTAGGCCAGGATGACCAGCTGCACCCGGTCCCGGGCGTCGAGCTTGGCCAGCAGCCGTGTCATGTAGGTCTTGACGGTCGCGATGCTGAGCACCAGTTCGGCGGCGATCTCGGTGTTGGACAGACCCCGGCCGACCAGGGTGAGGATCTCCCGCTCGCGCCCGGTGATCGCCGCCAGCCGCCGCTCGGCCGCCACCGCGGCGGCTGCGGCAGGGGCGTGCCCACCGCCCCCGGGCCACTGCGGGCGGCCGGCGATGAACGCCCCGATCAGCCGCCGGGTGACGCCCGGCGCGATCAGCGCGTCCCCGGCGGCGACCACCCGCACCGCGCCGAGGATGTCGTCCAGCGCCATGTCCTTGACCAGGAAGCCGGACGCCCCCGCGTGCAGCGCCGCGTACACGTGCTCGTCCTCGTCGAAGGTGGTGAGCACCACCACCCGGGTCGGCCCGCCGTCGGCGGTCACCAGCCGGGTGGCCTCGATGCCGTCCATGCCGGGCATCCGGATGTCCATCACCACGACGTCCGGCCGTAGTTCGGCGGCCAGCCGGACGGCCTCCGCCCCGGTGCCCGCCTCGCCCACCACCTCGACGTCGTCCGTCTCCGCGATCACCATCTCCAGCGCGGCACGCACCAACGGCTGGTCGTCCGCCAGCACCACCCGGATCACGCGCCCGCCCCCTCGACCGGGACCGGCCCGGAGACCGGCACCGGCAGCCGGGCGGCCACCCGGAAGCCGCCGCCGGGCAGCGGCCCGGCCTCGAACTCCCCGCGCAGCAGGACGGCCCGCTCCCGCAGCCCGGCCAGCCCGAACCCGGCCCCGGGTGTCCGGCCCCGGCCCCGCCCCCGGTCGGTGACCTCGACGGACAGCTCCCCCGCCGTGCGGTGGTCCACCGCCACCACGCAGGCGTCCACGTCCGCGTGCCGCACCACGTTGGTGACCGATTCCTGGACGATCCGGAAGGCCGCCAGGTCGACCTCCGGCGGCAGCGGCCCCGGCTCGCCGTGCCGCCGGACCTCCACCCGCACCCCCGCCGCCGTGGTAGCCCCGGCCAGCCGGTCGAGGTCGGCCAGGCCCTGCGACAGCGTCGCCGAGGCCTCGCCGTCGGCCCGCCGCAGCACGACCAGCATCCGGCGCAGCGCGGCCAGGGTCTCCCGCCCGGCGGCCTCGATCTCGCCCAGCGCCTGCGCGGCCCGCTCCGGCCGACGGTCGATCACCCGGCGGGCCGCCCCGGCCTGGAGGGCGACGATGCCGAGGCTGTGCGCGACGGTGTCGTGCATCTCGCGGGCGATCCGCAGCCGTTCGGCGGTGACCGCCTCGTCGGCCGCCCGGGCGCTGAGCGCCTCGGCGTGCTCCCGGTTCTGCCGCACCGAGCGGCCGACCAGCCAGGCGACCAGCGCGAGCAGCGCGGCGCCGTCGGCCGAGCCGATGTGGGTGCCGGTGAAGATGCCCACCGTGCTGCCGCGCACCAGGCCGATGTGCAGCACCAGGAAGACCATGACCAGCGCGAACGCCGCCCGGGAGCTGCGCCGGGGCCGGTCGGCGGTGATCAGGCAGAGCGCGGTGTCCACGGCGAGCAGCGCACCGGGCGGCACCTGGGCGCCGCCGGCCCAGCCGTCGGTCTCGGTGAACGCGGCGACCAGCAGCAGGGCGACCGAGAGCACCGGCAGCCGCCGCACCAGCGCCGCGCCCGCGAAGGCCAGCACCGTGTCGGCCAGGGTGAACGCCCAGCCGCCGTGCGCGGCGGCGCCGGGGTGCTGCGCGGCGGCGCCGCCGAGCCGTACGGCGGGGTAGCCGGCGGCCGCGCACCAGGCGAGACCGACCCAGACCTCGGGCGGGACGCGCCGGAACAGCGGCGGGGAGGGGGTCGTGGACATGGTTCAAGATCGTAGCGACGGGCGCCGCCCGCCGTCATCCAGCCCTGGTTGTACGACCGCGGGTGACCTGCGGTGTCGACGCCGGTCCGATGCGCCCGACCGGTTCCCCCGGGCACCGTGGACCCCATGATCGAAGTTACCGAACTGACGAAGCGCTACGGCCGCGGCCGGCACGTCCGCACCGCCGTCGACCGCCTCTCCTTCACCGTCCGGCCGGGCCTGGTCACCGGCTTCCTCGGCCCCAACGGCGCGGGGAAGTCCACCACCCTGCGACTGGTCCTCGGCCTGGGCGACCCCACCTCCGGCACCGCCACCGTCGACGGCCGCCCGTTCCGCGGCAGGCCGCGCGGCCTGCGGCACGCCGGTGCGCTGCTCGACGCGGGCGACGCGCACGGCGGGCGCACCGGCCGGGCCCACCTGCGGGCGCTGGCCCGCGCCAACGCGATCCCGGCCGCGCGGGTCGAGCAGGTGCTGGAGGAGGTCGGGCTCGCCGCGGCGGCCGGGCGGCGGATCGGCGGCTACTCGCTGGGGATGCGCCAGCGCCTGGGCATCGCCGGGGCGCTGCTCGGCGACCCGCCGGTGCTGCTGTTCGACGAGCCGCTGAACGGGCTGGACCCGGAGGGCGTGCTCTGGGTGCGCGGACTGTTCCGGCGGCTCGCGGACGAGGGCCGCACGGTCTTCGTCTCCAGCCACATGATGGCCGAGATGGAGCACACCGCCGACCACCTGGTGGTGATCGGACGCGGGCGGCTGCTCGCCGATGAGAGCCTCACCGGGTTCGCCGCCCGGGCCGGCCGGGCCGCCGTCACCGTCCGGTCCGCCGAACCCGACCGGCTGGCGGCCGTGTTGACGGCGGCGGGCGCGGCCGTGCGGCCCGGCCCGGACGGCACCCTCGCAGTGAGCGGCCTGGACGCCACCCGGATCGGCGAACTCGCCCTGGAACAGCGCCTGTTGCTGCACGCCCTGACCACCCGGGGCGCCTCCCTGGAGGAGGCGTTCATGGACCTGACCGCCGACAGCGTCGAATACCTCGCCGGAGAGCCCCGATGAACACCCTGCCCACCCGCACCGCCACCGAGCCCACCGGCGCCGCCACCGAGCCCGCCCGCGCCGCCGCCCTGCCCACCCGCGCCGCCACCGAGCCGCGCGCCCGCTTCGGCGACCTGCTGGCCGCCGAGTGGATCAAGTTCTGGTCACTGCGCTCGATCCCCTGGGTGCTCGGCCTCGGCGCCCTGGCGAGCATCGCCGCCAACCTCAAGTCCGCGGTGTACACCCGCGACCACTGGACGCCGGGCGAAGGCGATCCGGCGGTCATGGCGCAGACCGCGCTGAACGACGCCTTCAACCTCGTCTCCGCCGACATCCTGATGCTGGTCGCGGGCGGCCTCGGCGCGATCGTCATCGCGGGCGAGTACGCGACCGGGCTGATCCGCACCACCCTGGCGGCCGTGCCCGACCGCCGGGCGGTGATCCTCGCCAAGGCCTGCGTGCTGGCCGCCGTGCTGTTCGGCTACGGGGTGCTCACCGTCGGCGTCTCCTTCGGCGGGAGCCAGGCGATCCTGGCCGGGACCGGCATCGGACAGTCCGTCACCGACCCGGCCGCGCTGCGGTACGTCGCGGCGGCGGTGCTGTTCGGCCCGGTCTGCGCCCTGGTCGGGCTCGGCCTCGGCACCCTGATCCGGCACAGCGCGGGCGCCGTGGTGGGCACCGTCGTGGTGCTGTTCTTCCTCCCCTCGCTGGTCACCGAGCGCTACCGCTGGAGCGCCGACCTGCTGCACGCCCTGCCGATGCCCGCCTGGCAGCGGCTGGCCCGGACCACGCTGGCGGGAATGCGCCCGTCCGAGTACCCGGCCACCGTCACGGGCGCCTGGGTCACCTTCGCGGTGTGGTCGCTGGCCTCGGTGGCGGTCGCCGCGGCCGCGGTCCGCCGCCGGGACCACTGACCGCCGGGAGAGCGCCCGCAGCGGAAGGCCCGCAGGGGACGGGCCCGCAGCGGAGAGCCCCGCACCGGAAGGCCCCGAGCGGGGGCGCTCAGAACGCCGCGATGCTCCCCGGCGCCCGCTCGGCCCGGCTGAGCGCCCGCAGCACCGCCGCCCGGCCGTGCCGCCGGGCGGCCAGCCGGGTCAGCAGGACGACGACGGACTCGAAGGCCTCCGGCGGCAGTTCGGGGCCCGGCACTCCGACGCTGACCGCCAGGTCGTCGCCGTGGACGGCCAGTTCCATCGTCCGGGTGGCCAGCAGGTCGTCCAGGGTGAGCGACCACGGGCCCCAGAACGGCAGCCGGACCGGTCGGGTGCCGTCCGCCGCCGCGAGCGTGCCCGCGAGCTCCGGCAGCACGGCGGCCAGCCGGCGGTGCAGCGCGGCCGCACCGTCGGCCGCGAAGGCCTCGCTGCCCTCCCGGATCCGCACGTTGGCGTCCGCGGCGAGCGCGGCGCCGACCCAGGCCGAGCGGGCGTAGTGCTCCAGCAGGCCGACCACCGGCTCGGCCGGCACGGCGGCGGCCAGCAGCTCCGGCAGGCAGAGGACCTGGTAGGCCAGGTGCCCGGCCAGTCCGCCGACGCTCCACCGCGCCAGCGCGCTCGGCCGCTGCCAGGCCCGGGCCACCTCCGGGCGGCGCAGGAGTTCCTCGGCCGTACCGGCGGCGGCCAGGAAGTCCCTCCGGGCGCCCGTCACGGCCCGTTCCCCACTCGTGGCCCGGTGGCCCGGAAGCCGCCGCGGCCCGAGGCCATGTCGGCGACCGCCACCAGCAGCGCCGTCAGCACCAGCCCGGCCGCGACCGTCACGCCCAGCTGGAAGGCCAGCGCCCAGTCCGGGCGGGGGCCGGCCGCGTGGGCGAAGAACACCGAGCCGACGACGGCGATGCCCACCGCCGAGCCGACCCGCTGCGCGGTCTGCATCACCCCGCCCGCGCTGCCCGCCCGGGCCACCGGCACCTGCTGGAGGGTCAGCGTCTGGTTCGGGGCGATCACCAGCCCACTGCCCACCCCGGCGACCAGCAGCGGCAGCGCCGTCGTCCAGCCCACCCGGGGCCCCGACCACAGCTGCACCGCCAGCGCCGAGGCCAGCAGCCCGGCCAGCACCAGCACCAGTCCGGCCACCACCAGCCGCCGCCCCAGCCGGCTCACCAGGCGCCCGCCCACCGCCGCGGACACCCCCGAGCCGACCGCGAACGGCGTGATCGCCAGGCCCGCCGTCAGCGCCGAGTAGTGCAGGCCCGCCTGGAGATAGAGCGTGAAGATGAAGAAGATCGCGGTGAACCCGGCGAAGTACACCAGCGACAGCAGCGTGCCCGCCGCGTACGGCCGCACCGCGAACAGCGCCATGCTCACCAGCGGTTCGCGCCGCCGCCCGTAGTGCAGTTCCCAGCCGACGAAGGCCGCGAGCAGCACCGCCGCCAGCGGCAGCAGCAGCCAGCGGGCCGAGCCGTGCCACTGCTGCGCCTGGACGAACGGCAGCAGCAGCGCGACCGTCCCGGCGCCGAGCAGCAGCACGCCGACCGGGTCGAAGTCCCGGTGCCCGGCCCGCTGGTCGGCGGGCGGGGGCGCCGGGAGCAGCCGGCGGGCGATCGGCAGCACGGCGACGCCGATCGGCAGGTTGACCAGGAACACCCAGCGCCAGCCGTCCTGCGGGCCGACCAGGTGGATCAGCAGCCCGCCGAGCAGCGGCCCCACCGCGGTGGACAGCCCGATGGTGGCACCGAGCGCGCCGAAGGCCCGGCCGCGCTCGGCGCCCTGGAACAGCACCTGGATGAAGCCGGACACCTGCGGCACCAGCACCCCGCCGGCCGCGCCCTGGAACAGCCGGGCCAGCACCAGCCACTCCTGGCTCTGCGCCGCCCCGGCGAGCGCGCTGGCCACGGTGAACAGTGCCAGCCCGGCGAGGAAGACGGCTCGTCGGCTGCGCGCGTCGCCGAGCCGCCCGGCGGGCACCAGCACCAGGCCGAAGGCCAGCGCGTAGCCGCTGAGCACCCACTGCAGGCCGCTGTCGGACATGTGCAGCCCGGCCCGTACCGTCGGCAGGGCGACGTTGACGATGCTGACGTCCAGCAGGGTCATGAAGCCGGCGACCAGGCAGACGGCGAGCGCCCGCCAGCGCCGGGTGGCGGCCCGGACGCCCACGGCGGTGGCGCCGGGCCGGGGCGGGTGCACGCTGCTGCGCGGGGGGTCGGCGTTCATGGGAGCCTCTTCCCGGGGCCGGGGCGTCCGGGTCGGTGGATGATCGCCGGTCGGCTTCGTTCGGCCCGTCGTCGGTCGGCCTCGGTCGGCCTCGGTCGGCTTCGTTCGGCCCATCGTCGCCCGGGCCTCCCGGGGCCGCCACCCGGGCCACCGCTCGGGCCGGCACTCGGGGCGCCGCCCGGGCCGCCGCCGCCCGTCCTCACCCGAACGGCCGAACCGGATCGCGACCGCCGCCCGCACCCCGGAGGCTGACGGCATGACCGTCGCCACCGAGACCCCGCCCTCCGCCCCTCCGGTGCTGGACGTCCGGCAGCGGAACGTCGTCTTCGCCACCATCGTGCTCGGCATGCTGCTGGCCGCCCTCGACCAGACCATCGTCGGCACCGCCCTGCCCACCATCGTCGCGGACCTCGGCGGGGCCGCGCACATGTCCTGGGTGGTGACGTCCTACCTGCTGGCCGAGACGGTGGCCACCGTGCTGGCCGGCAAGTTCGGCGACCTGTACGGGCGCAAGCTGCTGTTCCAGGTCTCGGCGATCGTCTTCGTCGGCGGCTCGTTCCTGTGCGGCCTGGCCACCGACATGACCCTGCTGATCGCCTGGCGCGCCGTGCAGGGCTTCGGCGCGGGCGGCCTGATGGTCACCTCCATGGCGCTGATCGCGGACGTCATCCCGCTGCGCGAGCGCGGCAAGTACCAGGGCGCGATCGGTGCGGTGTTCGGCGTGGCCACGGTGATCGGGCCGCTGCTGGGCGGGCTGTTCACCGACCACCTGTCCTGGCGCTGGGCGTTCTACGTCAACGTGCCGATCGCGGTCGTGGTGGTCGCCCTGGCCGCCCGGACCATCCCCTCGGTCCGCTCGGCGACCCGCCCGGTCGTCGACTACCTGGGCATCGTGCTGGTCGCGGTCGGCGCCGGCGCGCTGATCCTGGCGACCAGTTGGGGCGGCAACCAGTACGCCTGGAGCTCCGGGGTGATCATCGGCCTGTTCGTCGGCGGCGCGCTGGCGCTCGGCCTGTTCTGCTGGGTGGAGACCCGGGCCGTCGAACCGATGCTGCCGATGCGGCTGTTCCGCAACCCGGTGTTCACGGTCTGCTCGGTGCTCAGCTTCATCGTCGGCTTCGCCATGCTCGGCGCGCTGACCTTCCTGCCGACCTTCCTCCAGTACGTGGACGGCGACTCGGCGACCGTCTCCGGCGTGCGGACGCTGCCGATGGTGATCGGTCTGCTGATCGCCTCGATCGCCAGCGGCAACGCGGTCAGCAAGACCGGGAAGTACCGGGTGTTCCCGATCGTCGGCACGGCGGTGATGGCGCTCGGCCTCTACCTGCTGTCCCGGCTGGAGCCCGACACCGGCTCCGCACTGGCCTCGCTCTACATGTTCGTGCTCGGCGTCGGCATCGGGCTGAGCATGCAGGTGCTCACCATCGCCGTGCAGAACACCGTCGACTACGCCGACCTCGGCACGGCCACCTCCGGGGTGACCTTCTTCCGCACCATCGGCAGCTCCTTCGGCACCGCGGTGTTCGGCACCATCTACGCCAACAGCCTGCAGACCGAACTCGCCGACGGGATCGCCACCGCCGCCCGGCTGACCGGCGCCGACCCGGCCGTGCTCAGCCAGGCCGCGCAGAGCCCGCAGGGCCTGCACCAGCTGCCCGCCGACCAGGCCGCGCCGATCGTCCAGGCCTACTCCGACGCCCTGCACACCGTGTACCTGTGGACCATCCCGGTGGCCGTGGCCGGCTTCGTGGTGGCACTCTTCCTCAAACAGGTGCAGCTGCGCGACACCGCCCGGGCGGGCTCCACCGACATGGGCGAGGCCTTCGCCCAGCCGACCACCGCCGACTCCGACCCGCACCTGGAGTACTCGGTCTGCCGGATCGTGCGCGGGGTGGACCTCGACGCCGTCCGGACGATCGTCGCCGGCGCCGGCGCCCGGGTGGACCTGGCCGGGGCCTGGGCGCTGATGGAGGTGGCCGGCCACACCAGGGCCGTCGGCCACGCCTCGCTCGACCTCATCGCCGCCCGCAAGCGGGTGCCGCCCGAGGTCCTGGAGCCGGTCTTCGACCGGATGGCCGCCGAGGGCTACCTCCTGCGCGAGGGCGACGCCCTCTCCCCCACCGAGGCCGGCACCCACGAGGTCCGCACCCTCGCCCACGCCTGGTCCGACTGGCTCAACGCCCGCCTCGACGCCGACGCCGGCCGCCCCCGCAGCCCCCAACTGCGCGCCGCCGCCGACGCCATCGCCTGGCGCCTCCTGGTCGAGGACCTCGCCAACGGCCTCCCCGCCCACGCCCGCCCCAAGGACGACGCCAGGGTCTGACGAACGGCTACAGGCGGGTGGTGTCGAGGTCGAGGTCGAAGGGCGCCGGAAGGCGCACGGGCGCGCCGAACGGGTACGGGCCGCTCTCCGCGGCGTAACCGAGCCGGGTCGGCTCGCTGTACAGGGTGCAGCTGCGGTTCTGGCGGTCGACCAGGAGGTAGAGCGGAGCGCCGTACTGGCCGTAACGACGGCGCTTGACGACGCGGTCGGTCTCCGCGTTGGACGGTGAACTGACCTCGACGATCAGGAAGGTCTGGTCGGGCAGCAGTGCGCCTTCGGTCTTCAGGGCGAGTTCGGCCGGCACGACGGCCAGGTCCGGGATGTACCAGTTCTCGCTGCCCGGCAGGTCGAGGTTGCCGGACCCGGACACCAGGTCGAGCTGGTCCATGCGGGGGCCGAGCTGGCGGCGGACGATCTCGGCGGCGGACTCGTGCGCCCATGACGGCGACATGGGGGTGATGACTCCCTCGATGATCTCGGTGCGGTCGCCCGCGATGTGCCGGATCGCGTACTTCAGTGCCCGCTCGGGGTCGCTGACGGTGCTGTAGTCACCGGGGACCTGGGGTGCCGTACTCACAACGCGTCTCCTTCCGTCGTGCGATTCTCCCCCGGATCATGCGGCCGCCCCGCTCGTCGACCGGCATTGGACGCGCACTGACCGTTCGCGCTCGCAACAGGACCGGTTCGCAGAGCATTCTGCCTCCCCGCCCGGGAGCGGGCGGGGAGGCACGAGACCGACGGTCAGCGGGAGGCTTCCGCCGGGATCGGGGCGGGGGCGGTGCGGCGGGAGGAGAAGGCGATCACGGCGAGGCTGGCGAGGGCGAAGGCGGTCACCGCCGAGAGCATCACGGTGTAGGAGGCCACGGAGGAGAGCGCCGCGAGCACGGCGGGCAGCAGGAAGCCGGAGTAGCAGAGGGCGTAGTAGACGCCGGTGATGCCGGCCACGTCGTCGGGGGTGACGAGGCGCTGGATCTCCAGCAGGCCGGAGACGACGCCGATGCCGTAGGCGGCACCGAGGAGGACCGCCCCGCCGAGGCCGAGCAGCGGGGAGCGCACCGCCGCGTCGCCGGCGCAGACGGCCATGCCGCAGGCCATCAGCACCATGGAGACGACGACGCCGCGCGCCGAGTTCAGCGAGTCCAGGCGCTTGGCGAGGGGCTGGACCAGGGCGCCGGTGCCGAGGGTGAGGACGGTCAGCAGGGTCGCGTAGGCCAGCGACCAGTCGCCGAGCCGGTCGCCGACCAGCTGCGGGGTCACCGCGTACGCGACGCCGGCCGAGCCGAACACCCACGGGGCCATCGGCAGGACCACCCGCAGGAAGCGCCGGTGCCCGGCCGCCGGGACCTTGAGGTCGGCCCAGAGGCTGCGGACGGCGGCCGAGCGGGCCCGGGTCTCGACGGCCTTCGGGAGCAGGAACAGCGCGGGCAGGGTGACCAGCAGGTGGGCGAGGTACGGGGTGACCATCGGCCAGGGGCCCCACTGGGCGAGCGCGCCGGCCACGCCGGCGCCGAGGCCGAAGCCGACGGTGAGGGCGAGGGAGGCGCGGCGGGCTCCGGCGCCCTGGTCGGCGGCCGGGTCGTGCGGGGCCTGGGAGAGCTCCTTGACCCAGCTGGTGCCGACGGCCATCGCGATGCCGACGGCTGTACCGGTGAGGAACCGCCCGGCGTAGATGGGGAGTTCACCCGTGACGCCGCCGCACAGCACACCGCTGGCGGCGAGCGAGGCGACGACCGCGCCGATCATCAGCGGACGGCGCCCGTAGCGGTCCGAGGCCGCGCCGCCGACCAGCAGTCCGGGGACCAGCCCGAGGACGTAGGCCCCCAGGAAGGCGTCGACGGTGACCTCGGAGTAGCCGCCGAGGTGGCGGTACATCAGCAGCAGCGGGGTGAACTGGTTGCCGCCCCAGCCGCAACAGAGCATGGCCAGGGCCGCGACCAGCCAGGGCCTCCCCCGACCGGTGGGCGCGACGGGACCGGCGGACGGTGGCCGGGTGGTGCTCATGGTGGTGCTGCTCCTTGTCGGATGGTGGTCCCGGCGGTCCGTCGGGGTGCGCGGCCGTCGCCGCGCGGGAGGAGGAGGGAGGAGTGGCTCAGCGGTGCGCGTCCAGGTGGGCGCGCAGCGCCTCGGTGAAGCCGGCGGCGTCGCGGGCCGCGATGCGCTCGACCAGCGCGGCGTGCTCCTCGACCAGCGCGGCCAGCCGCTGCGGCCGCCGCTCCGGCCGCACCTGGAGCAGTTGCACGGCCATCCGCCGCTGGCGGTCGCGCAGCGTCTCGTAGAAGCGCTCGGCGAGCGCGTTGCCGGAGGCCGTCACGATGCCCCGGTGGAAGGCCTCGTCGGCGTCGGCGAAGGCGCCGAGGTCGGCCCGGCGGGCGGGTTCGCGCTGCTGGTCGATCAGGTCGGTCAGCTGCCGCAGCAGGTCGTCGAGCGGCTCGGCGCGGCGGGTGATCCGGCCTACCGCGGTGCTCTCCAGCGCCTCGCGCAGCTCCAGCACGTCCTCGGCCTCGCCGGGCCCGACCGGCACCACGACGGCTCCGCGCTTGGGGAAGAGCTGGAGCAGTCCTTCGGCCTGGAGCCGCAGGAAGGCCTCCCGGACCGGGGTGCGGCTGAGCGAGGTGCGCTCGGCGATCTCGCCCTCGCTGATCAGCGTCCCGCCGGGGAGGCCGCCGCCGAGGATGAGGTCCTTGGTCAGTTCGTACGCGCGGTCCGCGGCCGGAACGCGGGCGGGGACCGGGACGCGGGCGGGAGGCGGGGTGTCGGCCATGGACCACACCGTAGCACCATAGATGCAAGCTTAGATGCAACACCTGGGACAGGGCCGTCCGCAGGACGGAGCATCGGTTTCCGTACTGCTCAGGGCCGGAAGAATGCGCTTTCTCACCCCCTCCGCAGGACCGAGGATGGGCGGGGCCAACCAGCTCCTCGGGAGGAAGCCGTGTCCCCTGTGTCGCCAGCCCTGTCGCCCGTCGACCCGGGCCTGCTGCCGCTCACCGCCGAGTTCCGCCCCGAGGGCCTGTCCGTCGGCGGGGTGCTCCTGGACGAGGCGGCCCGCCGGTACGGCACGCCGCTGTTCGTCTACGACGAGGAGCACCTGCGCCGCCGCTGCCGCGAGGCGGTGGCCGCCTTCGGCCGGGGCAACGTCGCCTACGCCTCCAAGGCCTTCCTGTGCACCGCGATGGCCCGCCTGGCCGCCGAGGAGGGTCTGCTGCTGGACGTCGCCTCCGGCGGCGAGCTGCGCACCGCCCTGTACGCCGGGGTAGACCCGGACCGGATCGTGCTGCACGGCAACAACAAGGACGAGGCCGAGCTGCGCACCGCGCTCACCGTCGGCCTGCGCCACATCGTGGTGGACAGCTTCGACGAACTGGACCGGATCGAACGGCTGCACCACGAGGAGGGCCTGCCCCCGGCCCGGATCCAGCTGCGGGTGGCGCCCGGGGTCGCGGCCGGCGCCCACCAGGCCATCCGCACCGGCGGCCACGACTCCAAGTTCGGCTTCGGCCTGGCCGGCGGCGCCGCCGAGGCCGCGGTGCGCCGGGCCGGGGCCTCCGCCGCCGTACGGCTGGAGGGCGTCCACGCCCACGTCGGGTCCCAGGTGCTGGACCCGGCCGAGCTGGCCGACGGCGCCGCCGCGGTGGCCCGGTTCGCGGTGGAGCACGGCCTGCGCCGGCTGACCGTCGGCGGCGGCCTGGGCGTGGCGTACCTGGGCGGGCAGAGCGCCCCCTCCTTCGCGGACTGGGCCGAACGGGTCCGCGCGGCGGTGCGCGGCGCCGGCTGGAACGGCCCGGTGGGCGTCGAGCCCGGCCGGTCGATAGCCGCCCGGGCCGGGCTGACCCTGTACCGGGTCGGCACCGTCAAGCGGATCGAGGACGTGCGCACCTACGTCAGCGTGGACGGCGGGATGAGCGACAACCTGCGCCCCGCGCTGTACGGCGCCCGCTACGAGGCCTTCCTGCCGCGCTGCCCCGAGGCGCCCCGCCCGCGGCGCGCCCGGCTGGTCGGCAAGCATTGCGAGAGCGGCGACGTGATCATCGACGACGCCGCGCTCCCCGTCGACCTCCGGGTCGGCGACCTGCTGGCCACCCCGGTGACCGGCGCCTACGGCTACGCCATGGCGTCCAACTACAACAAGCTGCCGCGGCCCGCCGTGGTCTTCGTCCGCGACGGCGAGGCCCGCGTGGTGGTGCGCCGGGAGACCGAGCACGACCTGCTCCGGCTGGACACCGCCGCCGACGGGACGGCGCGACCGACCGGGGAACCGGTGGCCGCACTCCCGGCGCACACGGCCTAACCTGGGCCGATGCTGAACAGCGCCCGACTGCACGTCCTCCTGGAGATCGCCCGCCGGGGCACCATCGTGGCCGCGGCACAGGCCCTGCACCTGAGCCCGTCCGCCATCTCGCACCAGCTCGCCCGTCTGGAGCAGGAGCTGGGTGTCGCGCTGGTGGAACGGGCCCCGCAGTCCCTGCGCCTGACGCCCGCGGGTGTCCGGCTGGCCGAGCACGCCCAGGCGATCGCCGATCTGATGGCCGTCGCCCAGGACGACCTGCGGGCGCACGCCCAGGCCGCGGCCGGCGTGCTGCGGATCGGCTTCTTCGCCTCCGCCGGGCTGGACCTGCTGCCACGGGCGCTGGCCGCGTTCGCCGCCGGGCACCCGCAGGTGGAGCTGGAACTCATCATGGGCCAGCCGCACGAGCTGGTCCCGGACCTGGAGGCCGGCCGGCTGGACGCGGCCGTCGTCTTCGAGCACCCGCTGGACCCGTGGTGCCGCCGGGCGGCGGTGGACGTGCGGATGTACTTCGACGAGCCGCAGGTGGTCGTGGTGCCGCTGCGGCACCGGCTCGGGCGGCGCTCGGTGGTGCGGCTGGCCGAGCTGGAGGGCGAGAGCTGGATCGGCACCCACGGCGGCAGCACCGGGGAGCCGGTGCTCGAACGCGCCTGCGCCGCCGAGGGGTTCCGTCCCCGGGTGCGCTGCCGCAGCGACCACTACCAGGTGACCATCAACCTCGCGCGGGCCGGCATGGGCGTCGCGCTGATCCCGGCGCTCGGCCTGGCCGACAGCGCCGGGGTGCACGTGTGCCGGCTGGACCATCCGCAGCTGTACCGCCGGATCGGGGTGGCCACCCGGCCCACCAACCGCAATCCGGTGCTGCGCGCCTTCCTCGCCGAACTCGGCTCCGCCGCCGGGGAGATCAGGTCGCTGCTGGACATGCGGTGGGGCGCCTGAGCGCCCCGCACGGACTGAGTTCCCCCACGGCCCGCAGGCTCCCGGCTCTGTGCGGCGGGCCGCGGCTGTGCCATGCTGCACCCGCCGGCACCCGTCCACCGAGGGGGACCCCCGTGATCCGCCGGATCTCCGCGCTCCTGGTCGCCGCCGCGGCCCTGCTGTCCGTCGCGGCGACGGCGGCGACGACCCACCACCGGCACGCCTCGACCTCCGTCGTCGCCGAGGAGGCCGAGGACTCCACCGCGGGCGGACACACGCCGAACCGCTCGGAGCCGACCGGCCGTTGAGCCCGCCGGCCGGCTGAGGCGGTTCGGCTCGGGCGGGCCGGCTCAGGCGGGTCGGCTCAGGCGGGTCGCTGCGCCCAGGCCGCGAGGGCGCGGCCGACGTCCCGGATGGCGTGCACGGCGGCCCGTTCGGTGCTGGGCCCGAGCGCCACGTCCCAGTGCGCGACGACCGCGTAGGCCACCCGGCGGGCGCCCACGATGACGCCCGCGTCGGCCCGTACCCCGGTGTCCGTGCCGGTCTTGTTGGCGACCAGCAGGCGGCCGGGCAGCGGCGCGGGGAAGCCGGGGGCGAACGGGTCGTGGTCGATCAGCGCGGGCACCAGGCCGTGGTCGGTGTTGGCGCGCATCCAGCCGAGCAGCCGGGCCGAGGCGGCCGGGCCGGCCAGGGTGCCCCGGACCGCGAGGGCCACCAGCCGGGCCAGGTCGCGGGCGGTGCCGGTGGCGAAGACCGGCGGGACGTCCGGCCCGCGCTCGTCGCGCACCCGGTCGTGCAGGGTGAGCCGTTCAAGTCCGAGCTCGCGCGCCAGCCGGGCGGTGGCCGGCAGGCCGACCAGCCGCAGCAGGGCGTTGGTGGCGGTGTTGTCGCTGACCGCGGCGGTCAGCCAGGCCAGGTCCTCCACCGTCCAGTCGGGGCGGCTCAGCCGGCCGAGCAGGCCGGTGCCGCCGGTGACGTCCTCGGGGAGGATCTCCACCGGCTGTCCGGCCGTCAGCTCCCCGGATTCCAGCCGCCGCGCGACCTCGGCGAGCAGCAGCAGCTTGGAGGCGCTGGCGACGGGCAGGACGACGGTGTCGTCCACCCCGACCGCGCCGGCGTCGACTCCGCGGTCCGCCTCGGCGGCGTCCACGTCGACGGCGGCCACCGCGAGGGTCAGCGGCAGGGCCGCGGAGCTGCGTGCGGCGGCGGCCACCTGGGCGAGGCTCATCGGACCCGCACCACCTCTCCGGCCCGGATCGCGGTCGGCCGGCCGCCGCGCACCGCGACCCGCCCGGCCACCACGACGGTCTCCACGCCCACCGGCGGCAGCAGCGGCCGCTCGAAGGTCGCGCCGTCCAGGACGGCCGCCGGGTCGAGCACCACCAGGTCCGCGACGGCACCGTCCCGGACCACGCCGCGCCCGGCCAGCCGGAACCGTTCGGCGGGCAGGCCGGTCATCTTGTGCACCGTGAGCTCCAGCGGCAGCAGCCCCTGTTCGCGCCCGTAGTGACCGAGCACCCGGGCGAAGCTGCCCGCCCAGCGGGGGTGCGGGCGGCCGGGTTTGGGCACCCCGTCCGAGCCGATCATCGACAGCGGGCTGGCCAGCACCCGGCGGACGTCGTCCTCGCGCATCGAGTGGCTGATGATGGTCACCTCGCCCTGCGCCTCCAGCAGCAGGTCGCAGACGAGGTCCACCGGGTCGGTGCCGCGCTCGGCGGCCAGGTCGGCGATCCGGCGGCCCTCGGCCGTACGGCGGGCGGGCGCGGCGGCCACCGAGATCAGGTCCCAGCCGCCGTTGCCGACGGTGTTCTCCCAGCCCTCGACGCCGTGCGCGATGTCCGCCCGGATCCGGTCCCGCACCTCCTTGCTGCGCAGCCGCTCCAGCAGCGCGGCCGGCCCGCCCTCGCTGGTCCACGGCGGCAGCATCGCGTGCAGCACGGTGCTGCCGGCGGTGTACGGGTAGACGTCGCAGAGCACGTCCACGCCCTCGGCGCGGGCCTGCTCCAGGCGCGGCAGGGTCCGCAGGGTGGCGCCCCAGGCGTGCCGCCCGGCGGTCTTGTGGTGGGAGACCTGGAGCGGGGCGCCGGAGCGCACCGCGATCTCCAGCGCCTCCTCCAGCGCCTTCTCCACCTGGGACATCTCGTCGCGCAGGTGCGTCACGTACGGCTTGCCGTGCCGCGCGGCGACCTTCGCCAGGGCCACGATCTCCTCGGTGTCCGCGTAGACGCCGGGCGGGTAGATCAGCCCGGTGGAGAGTCCGGCCGCGCCCTGGGTCAGCGCCCGGTCGAGCAGCCCGCACATGGCGGCCAGCTCCTGGTCGGTGGGCGGGCGGTCCTCGAAGCCCATCACTCCGGCGCGCAGCGTGCCGTGGCCGACCAGCGAGGTGATGTGGTTGCGGCGCAGTTCGGGCCGCTGGCCGGCGGCGAAGGCGTCGAAGTCCTCGGCGGGCAGCACCGGTCCGAGGCCGAAGGAGACCCGCAGGTGCTCGGCCAGTTCGGGCAGCCGCCCGGGCAGTGCCGGGAACAGGCTGATCCCGCAGTTGCCGCTGATCTCGGTGGTGACGCCCTGGAGCAGCGGGGCCAGCCGCAGTTCGTCCAGGGCGTCGCCGTCGGTGTGGGTGCCGCCGCCGAAGGGGGCGGCGAGCGCGTCCGAGTGGGTGTGGACGTCGATGAAGCCGGGGGTGACGACCCGCCCGGTGACGTCCAGGGTCTCGGCCGCGGTCACGGCGGTGCCGGGCGGCAGTACGGTGACCCGGCCGCCGGCGACGGCGAGGTCGGCCGGGCGGGCGGGCGCCCCGGTGCCGTCCACCAGGGTGGCGCCGCGCAGCAGCAGGTCGACCGGGGTCGTGGTCACGTCCGCTCCCATCAGTCCCATCGCTCCCATCAGAGCACCGTCGAGAGGAAGGCCCGGGTGCGGTCGTGCCGCGGGGCGGTGAACACCTCGGCCGGGCTGCCGGCCTCCACGACGGCACCCTGGTCCATGAAGACGACCCGGTCGGCGACCTCGCGGGCGAAGCCCATCTCGTGGGTGACGACGATCATCGTCATGCCGCTGCGGGCGAGGTCGCGCATCACGCCGAGCACCTCGCCGACCAGCTCCGGGTCGAGCGCGGAGGTGGGCTCGTCGAAGAGCATCAGGGTCGGCTCCATGGCCAGCGCCCGGGCGATCGCCACCCGCTGCTGCTGGCCGCCGGAGAGCTGGGCCGGGTGGTGGTCGGCGCGGTCGGCCAGGCCGACCCGGGCGAGCAGTTCGCGGGCCCGGCGCTCGGCCTCCCCGCGGGGGCGGCCCTTGACCGCGATCGGGCCCTCCATGACGTTCTGGAGCGCGGTGCGGTGCGGGAAGAGGTGGAAGCGCTGGAAGACCATGCCGATCCGCTCGCGCTGGTGGCGGATGTCGCGCGGCCGGCGCTCGCGCAGCCTGCTGCCGGAGGCGCCGTACGGCTCGTAGCCGACCGGTTCGCCGTCCACCTCGATCCGCCCGGCGTCGATCTTCTCCAGGTGGTTGAAGCAGCGCAGCAGGGTGGACTTGCCGGAGCCGGAGGGGCCGATCACGCAGAGCACCTCCCCCGCCCGGACCTCCAGGTCGATGCCGCGCAGCACCTCCAGGTCCCCGAACCGCTTGCGCACCTTCCGGGCCGACAGGACCACCTCGGCGGCCGGCTTCCCCAGGTCCGTGGTCGTCACTTGACCTCCCCCTTCTTCACGCGCTTTCCCGCTCCGCCGCGCCCCGGGCGCAGGTTGGCCAGCACCCGGCGGTGCAGCGCCGGCGGGGCGCCGGCCGGGTTGAACCTCCGCTCCACCGCGTGCTGGGCGACGCTCGCGATGGTGGTGAGCACCAGGTACCAGATGGACGCGACGATCAGCAGCGCGATCACCTCGAAGTTGGCGAGGTAGAGGTGCTGAGAGACGGTCATCAGGTCGGCGCCGGCGATGACGGAGACCAGCGAGGTGGTCTTCAGCATCGAGATGAACTGGTTGCCGAACGGCGGGATGATCACCCGCATCGCCTGCGGCAGCACCACCCGGGTGAGGATCTGCCGGTTGGACATACCCAGCGAGGCGCCCGCCTCGCGCTGCCCGGGGTCGACGCTCTGGATGCCGGCCCGGACGATCTCGGACATGTAGGCGCCCTCGTTGATCGACAGGCCGAGCAGCGCCGCCACGAAGCCGGTGATCAGGGTGTTGGACTGCCAGCTGACCAGCTTGGGCCCGTCGAACGGGATGCCGATGCTGATCTCCGGGAAGAGCAGCGCCAGGTTGAACCAGAAGATCAGCTGGACCAGCAGCGGGGTGCCGCGGAAGAACCAGGTGTACGCGCCGGCGGTTGTCCGCAGCACCGGGCTGTCGGACAGCTGCATCACCGCGGCCACCACACCGATGACGATGCCCACCACCTGGGAGATCAGGGTGAGTTGGACGGTCACCCAGAGTCCTTCCAGGATCACGCCGTCGAACTGGTACTTGGCGACGATGTCCCAGTGCAGGTTGGGGTTGACGATGACGGTCCAGGCGAGCCAGACGGCGACGAAGGCGGCCGCCAGCACGGCGAACCAGCGTGCCGGGCGGGGCCGGCCGGTCACTTCGAAGGCCAGGTCGTCGTCGACGGGGCCGGCGGCGGCCGTTCGGGGTGCCGGGGCAGGCGTCGCGGGCGCGGGCGTCGCGGGGTCGGCGGGGATCCCGGGGTCTCTCATGTCGGTGCTCATCTCGTCGGTGCCGCCGTTCTCACTGCGCCGCGTTGACGGTGGCGCGCTCCACCGCGCTGCCGCCGACCTGGTAGGTGTCCAGCACCTTGCGGTACTCACCGTTCTCGATCAGCTCCTGGAGCGCCTTCTGCACCGCGTCGCGCAGCCCGGCGTCCTTCTTCGCGACCGCGATGCCCCACGGCGCCGTGCCGTACTGCTCCGGCAGCACCTCGTAGGAGCCGCTGTTCTGCACGAACATCTGCGCCACCGGGTAGTCCACGATCGTGGCGACGGCCCGCTCGCTGTCCAGCTGGAGCAGCCCGGTCGGGGCGTCCTCGCTCTGCGAGATCGCCATCCTGGTGGCGCACTTGGCGTTCTGCTGCTCGCCGATCTCCAGGTTGGAGCTGCCCTTGGCGAGGACCACCTTCTTGCCGCAGAGGTCCTCGATGGACTTGATGCCCTCGGGGTTGCCCTTCTTCGTCATGATCACTCCGCCGGTGCGGAAGTAGTCGACGAAGTCGACGGCCTGGCGGCGCTGCGCGCTGTCCGTCATGGAGGACATCACCAGGTCGTAGCGGCCGGCCTGGAGGCCGGGGATCAGGCCGTCGAAGGAGGAGTTGGCGAGCTCCAGCTTCAGCCCGAGCCTCCCGGCGACGGCGGCGGCGAGGTCCGGGTCGACCCCGGTCAGCTCGGTGGTGCCGGTCTTGTACATCTCCATCGGCGGGTAGCCGACGGAGGTGGCCACTCTGAGCACGCCGCTCTGCTTGTTCTTCGCCGGGAGCAGCTCGGCGGCGCTCTTCCCGGAGTTCTGTCCGGCCTGCGCCGCGCCGGCGGCCGGGGAGCCGCCCTGGTCGGAGCGCCCGCAGGCGGTGGCGGCCAGGACGACCAGGGACAGTGCGGCCAGACAGCGCAGGGAACGGGGGCGGTTCATCGGCTACTCCCTCGGGCGGTGACGGTGCGCCGATGCTGGCAGCCGGGTCCGGGTGAACGGAAGATGATGAAGCCATTGCTGCCTCACCAACGATTTTGGTACGGCTGACCGCCCTGTCCTGCGGACTTCCGGCCGTGCCCGACCGTGCCCCACCAGCCGGGTCGACCGGTCAGCCGTCAGCCGGTCAGCCGGGTCAGCCGGTGAGCCACGGGGCCTCCGGCAGCTTGGCGTCCGCCTGCCGTCCGGTGAGCTCGACGGTGGTGGGGGTGCCCAGCCCCGGCATCCGCATCGTCACCCTGCGCAGCCCGCCGTCGCCGTCGACCCAGTAGGTCAGCGGCGAGCGGGCGCCGTCGGGCGCGGAGCCCTGGGCGCGCGGACCGGCGAAGCGGTCGTAGCCCTTGCCGTCGATCCGGTCCCGGCCCAGCCAGCGGGCCCCGGACTGGGCGAGCAGCAGCGGGTTGTCGGGGCGGTCCGCGCCGAGCTGGACCAGCAGGTTCAGTCCGGCGTCCAGCGGGTCCGCCGTGTAGGTCCGCGGTGACCAGCCCTGGCGCGGGATGCGCTCGGCCTGCTGCCAGGCCGGGGCATCGGTGGCGGGGGCGGTGGCGGTGTCGGTACCGGCCCGGTCGGGGGCCAGCCCGAGGCCGCCGGTGTCCCAGACGATCAGGCCGTGGTCCAGCGGTCCGCTCGCGCCGGTGGTCCGGTAGCGGCCGACCCCCCGGTGGTTGCGGTAGTCGACGACCCCGTCGACCCGGATGGTGACGCCCCCGCCCTCCTCGGCCGTGAGCGTCACCGCCACCGGGCTCGCCTGGTAGAGGTTCAGGCGCGACAGGGCGAGCCGGCCGGCCTCGTCGGTGGTCACCGGGCGTTCGACGGCCTCGTCGGAGACCGTCCGGTAGACGGCCACGCCGCCCGCCGCGGCGCCGCACACCACGATCGCGATCAGGGCCTTGAGCCAGTGGGACCGCCGTGGTCCGCGGCCTTCGGCCTTCGTCCTGCGGGGCATGCAGCCGCTCCCTTTCCTCGGTCGGACACGACAGTCGGGCGGGCCCGGGGACCAACGGTCCCACGAACCCGCCCGATCGGGCCCGCTGCCGGGCCCCCTTCACGTACCCCGCGCGGGGCTAGCCGCGCCGGGCGGCCTTGCGCCTGCGGGCCATCAGCACCGTGGCGGTGCCGAGGGCGATCAGCGCCGCCGCGCTGGTCAACACGATCGGCATCCCTTCACCCGCACCGGTGTTGGGCAGGTGCCCGGACGCCGGGGGCACCGGGGCCGGGGGCACCGGAGCCGCCGACGTCGGCGCCGGGGTCGGCGTCTCGGTCGGGGTGGGTGTCGGGGTCGGCGTCGGGGTGGGGATCAGCTTGTTGACGGCCGTCACCTCCACACCGGCGTCGAGGTTCGCCGAGGTCAGCTTCAGCGGGCCGAGGACGGTGACCTCCGGCGCCGCGTAGCCGTCCGGCGGGCTCAGCTCCTGCCAGTAGTACGTCCCCGGCACGCCGGTGCCCTGGCAGATGCCGTCGGCGCCGGTCGTGCAGGGCTCACCGACCTTGGTGTCGGGCTTGTCGCCGGTCGGCTGGAGCCCGTCGGTCCCGTTGGTCTCGTGCCACAGCTGGAACTTGGCGCCGGCCAGCGGCTTGCCGTCCTGGTCGTGCTTGACCAGGCGCAGCGCACCCTCCTGCAGCCGGAAGCCGAAGTCGTAGGTGTGGTCGTTCTCGCCGGGGCCACCGGTGGTCAGCGCCCGCTCCGGGAACCTGCCGTCCTTCGGCACGATGCCCTTGGAGTCGATGAAGTGGTTGTCACCGACGTCGTGGTCGGTCGGCACCCACTGGAAGAGGGGGCCGTCCTTGGCGTAGTCCGCCGGGTTGTCGAGCTTGATCGTGTACTTGGTCCTCGGCTTGAGGCCGCCCTCGACGTTGCTGTCGTCGAAGTAGTACTCGCCGCGCTTGGTCGTCTTCGTCGTACCGACGAGCTTCCCCGTCTCGTCGTACAGGTGGACGGTGGCACCCGGAACCGGCTTCTGGCCCGGCAGTTGGAGGCCGCTGCGCTCGGGGTCGTACCAGACCCGGTTGCCGATCTGGAGCGGCGCCTGGTCGCAGAGCACCTCCAGGTCGCCCATCGCGGCGCCCTTGCCGAACGGCGGGACGCCCGGGGCCGTGTTGAGCCGCACGCCGCCGTCCGCCTTGCCGTCGCGCTTCTGGAAGGCGCTGCCGTAGCCGAAGGCCTTGCTGTCGCTGTCGTAGCCCGAGATCGCGATGGAGTCCTCGACCTTCGAGAACGCCATCCCGGCGTTGGCGGGGTTGTTGTGGCCGATCCGGCTGTTGTCGAAGAACCGCTGGCCCCGGGTGGTGGACCCGCAGCCCAGGTTGGTGTCCAGCACGTAGGTGCCGTTCACCGGGCAGGCCTTGAGGAGGTCACCACCGGGCAGGACCATGGAGCCCTGGCCGGCCGTCGGGCCGGCCGCCGACTGGTCGCCGAAGCGGTCCCGGAAGGCGAGCAGCATCGAGCCGTCGGTCTCGAACGCGATCTCGGCCACCGCCGGCTCGGGGTTGGCCAGGTAGTTGGCCCCGCAGGCATGGCCGTTCTGGGTGGTCGGGAAGGTGTCCTGCCACGGGAACCAGCTGGAGCCGGGGCACGGGGTGCCGACCGTGTTGCCGCGCGGGTAGTCGAGCGGCTGGTTCAGCACCGCCGACTTGAACGCGCCGGTGGCCAGGTCGAACGGCAGCACCACGGCCCGCAGGTCCGAGGCCTTGCCGGTGGACTCGCCCGAGCAGACGCCGCCGAGGAAGCCGGCGCCGTCCTGGAGGCCGAGGCCGTACGGACGCCAGTCCCCCGGCGCCGGGCAGCCCGGGTCCGGGATGGCGTAGGCGGCCTTGGGCGTGGCCGCCGTCGCCGCGGTGGCGTCGTAGCGGTAGAGCTTGCGGTCGTGCAGGTTGACGACGAAGAGGTCCTTGCCGTCGTCGGTGATCTTGATGCCGCCGAGGCTCTCCTTGCCCGCCGCGGCCAGGAAGTCGTCGTCGTTGCCCGGGCTGTGCGGGGTGGTGCCCGCGTCCGGGACGGTGGCGAACAGCGTGGTCTTCTTCGTCGCCCAGTCGGTGACGTAGATCCCGCCCGGGCCGCCGGGGCCGTAGCTGGTGGTCCGCTTGGCCTGGGCCGAGGAGAACACCCGCCGGTCGGCCTTGTTCCAGGCGATGCCGTACAGGTTCCCGGTCTGCCCGGCCGTGGCCACGTCGGTCAGGGTGAAGTCGGCACCGGCCGTTCCGCGGGATTCGTACGGGAAGGACACCAGCGTGTGCTGGGCGTCGCCCTCCCGGGGCGGGTTCTGACAGGTCGACACCAGCGGCGCGTTCTTCTGGCAGTAGTCACCCGGGCTCCAGAGCCCGGTGGTGATCTCCACCTTCTTGCCGCCGGAGAGGTCGACGAACTCCTCGTTGGAGCTCAGCTTGTTCGCCCCGCCGTCCAGGCCCTCGCGGGAGGCGAAGGCCGGGTAGAGCACGCCCGGCTTCGGATTCACCACCTGGACCCGGTACTTGCCGCCGGTCAGCTTGCTCGCGGCCGGTGCCAGCGTCACCGTGCCGTCCGCCGCCGTGGTGCCCTCGACGGAGGCCCCGGCCTCGTCGGTGAGCGTCACCTTCACGCCCGCCATGCCCGATTCCAGCCCGGGCGTCCACACACCGTCGGTGTCCACGGCCCGGATCACGTGGACCGCCACCGTGCCGTCACCGGTCTGGGGGAAGGCCGGAGGGGCCGCCGCCAGGGACCAGGATCCGGCCAGCACGGCCAGCGTCACCGCGCCGCCCGCGGTGCGAAGGCCCGCGGCACGGCGGCCGGGTGGGCCCGTCCGCCGCCCGCCGGGGCCGCGCGCGGCACCGGCGGTTCGTTCACTTGTCGTCGTCATCCCTGCTCTCATCGTCAAGTTGGGCCTGCCGCCCGACCTCATGAGCGAGTTCGAGAGTGGCGGAAAGCCGCCATTGTTAACGGGAGCTTAAAGGGACTTCACACAAGTTCGCCGGGGAACAGGGAACTTTGACCCGTCATCAGGCGTTACGAGGCCGTCACGACCGTTCGGCCGGCCCTCGCCCGCACCCGGCTGACCAGCGGGGACCGTCCGACCACGCCTCGCAGCAGCCGATCGTCGCCCTCCCACGCCGTTGACCGTCGAACACGCTTCCCGCCGGAACCCCGCACATCCGCCCCGACCCAACCACCCCAAGCACAACGTGAGCAACGATCGCGCACCGATTGGCCCCGGCGCGGGGCGGGCTGGCACGATGTCCGAATGCGCATTCTGGTCATCGGCGGCACCCGCTTCATCGGTTTCCACTTCGCCGAGGCGGCCCTGGCAGCCGGGCACGAGGTCACGGTGCTGCACCGCGGCCGTTCCGGCGCCGGGCTGCTCCCGGACGCCACCCACCTGATCGCCGACCGCGACGCCGACCTGTCCGCGCTGCGCGGCCGCAGCTGGGACGCCACCGTCGACCTCTGTGCCTACTTCCCGCGCCAGGTACGGGAGTTGGCAGCCGCTCTCGATCCCGGCGCGGCCGGGCGCTACCTGCTGGTCTCCTCGCTCTCGGTGTACGACGCCCCGGCCGCCCCGGGCTTCGCCGAGGACTCCCCGCTGCTCCCCGCCGACGGCCCGGAGGCCGCGGAGGTCACCGCCGAGAGCTACGGCGTCCTCAAGGTCCAGTGCGAGCGTGCCGCCCGGGAGGCCTTCGACCCGGAGACGCTGCTGATCCGCCCGACGTACGTGATCGGCCCCCGCGACTACACCCACCGCTTCGACCACTGGGTGCAGCGCCTCGCCCGGGGCGGCGAGGTGCTCGCCCCCGGCCGGCCGGACGCGCCGCTCCAGGTGGTCGACGTCCGCGACCTCACCGCCTGGATGCTCGGCCTCCTCGCACAGGGCGCCTGCGGCGCCTACCACGCCGCCACGCCGCCGCCGTTCGGCATGGGCGACCTGCTGGACGCCGTCGCCGCCGCGGTCGCCCCGCCCGGCACCACCCTCACCTGGGTGTCCGAGGACTTCCTGCGCGCCGCCGGCGTCCCGGAGCGTGCCCTGCCGCTGTGGCCCGCCGCCCCGGAGATCCGCGCCACCAGCACCGCCGATCCGGCCGCCGCCCTCACCACCGGCCTGACCCTCCGCCCGGTGGCCGAGACCGCCCGCGACATCCGGCCGTTCGAGCCCCTGCCGGACGCCCTGACCCCGGAGCGGGAGGCCGAACTCCTCGCCGCCTGGCACCGGCGGCAGGCCTGAGGGCCACCGTCGCCACCGCCGCCGCAGCCACCACCGCAGCCACCGGCGTGGGGCCGACCGCCGCCCCGCAGCAGCCGGTCCGGCCCCGGCCCGGACATCTCCCGGGCCGGGGCCCACGCGCCGCTTCCGCACCGCTTCGCCCCCGCGCCGCTCGGCCCGCGAGACCGGTCAGCCCGCGACGGGCGGGTTGAGCCGGGCGAAGGCCTCCTGCCGGCGGTACGGGAAGTACGGGTACGGCGCGGTGCGCGCGCTCGCCGCGTCCAGCCGGGCCACCTGGTCCTCCGTCAGCGCCCAGCCGACCGCGCCGAGGTTCTGGCGCAGCTGCTCCTCGTTGCGGGCGCCGATGATGACCGAGGAGACGGTCGGACGGCGCAGCAGCCAGTTGATCGCCACCTGGGGGACGGTGCGGCCGGTCTCGGCGGCGACCTCGTCCAGCGCGTCGACCACCCGGTACAGCAGCTCGTCCTCCACCGGCGGGCCGTAGTCGGCGGTCTCGTGCAGCCGGCTGCCGTCCGGGAGCGGCTGCCCGCGGCGGATCCTCCCGGTGAGCCGGCCCCAGCCGAGCGGGCTCCAGACCAGGGCCCCGACGCCCTCCTCCCGGGCGAGCGGCATCAGCTCCCACTCGTAGTCGCGGCCGACGAGCGAGTAGTAGACCTGGTGGGCGGCGTACCGGGGGCGGCCGTGCCGGTCGGCGAGGGCGAGGGACTTCATCAGCTGCCAGCCGGAGAAGTTGGAGACGCCGGTGTAGCGGATCTTGCCGGCCCGGACCAGGTCCTCCAGGGTCGCGAGCACCTCCTCGATCGGGGTGCCGGCGTCGTAGGCGTGCAGCTGGAAGAGGTCCAGGTGGTCGGTGCCGAGGCGGCGCAGCGCGTCGTCCACGCTCCGCACCAGCCGGGCGCGGGAGGTTCCGGCGTCCTGCGGGCCGTCGCCGGTGGGCAGTCCGGCCTTGGTGGAGATCAGCACCTGGTCGCGGCGGCCGCGGATCGCCTGGCCGAGCACCTCCTCGGAGGCGCCGTCGGAGTAGACGTCGGCGGTGTCGAAGAGGGTGACGCCGGCGTCGATGGCGATGTCGAGCAGCCGACGGGCCTCCTGGACGTCGGTGGTACCCCAGGCGCCGAACAGCGGGCCGCGGCCGCCGAAGGTGCCGGTGCCGAGACTGAGCGCGGGCACCTTGAGCCCGGACGCGCCGAGCCTGCGGTACTCCATGTCGGTGGCGATGGTCATGACGGTTCTCCCCTCGGAGCCCCTAATGGGACTCCCGTTCCGTTAGGATGCTCTGAACCTAGCAGACCCCATGCTTCTAATGGAACAGGAATCCCGTTAATGGCCGTCGAGCCCTCCACGCCCGAGCCCTCCACGCCCGGCACGGTCCGCCCCGGCGGCCGGACCGCCCGGGTCCGCGCCGCCGTCCTGCGCGCCGCCGAGGACGCCCTGGTCGAGCACGGCTTCAGCGGCCTCGACCTCGGCGACATCGCCCAGCGGGCCGAGGTCGGCCGCACCACCGTCTACCGCCGCTGGGGCAGCACCACCGCCCTGGTCGCGGACCTGCTCGCGGAGATGGCCGAGCAGTCGCTGCCGCGCACCGACAGCGGCTCCCTCGCCGGGGACCTGCGGGCCAACGCCCGGCTCGTCCAGCGCACCCTGGCCGACCCCCGGCAGGGCGCGCTCTTCCGCGCCGTCATCGTGGCGGCGACCTGCGACCCGGACGCGGCCGAGGCCCTGCGGCACTTCTACCGGCGCCGGGTCGAGGAGTGGGCGCCGTGCGTCACCGCGGCCGTCGAGCGCGGCGAACTCCCGCCGGACACCGACGGGTCCGAGGTCGTCCGGGCGGTCTCGGCGCCGCTCTACTACCGGATGCTCACCACCGCGGAGCCGCTGGACGAGGCGTCCGCCGACCGTGCGGCGGAGGCCGCCGAGGCGGCGGCCCGGGCCGGGGCGTACCGGCGCCGGGACGCGTAGGGCCGGTACGCCCCGGACGCGAACGGCCGCACAGCGCCGAAGCGTTGTACGGCCGTCGGGCCCGGGTGGGCCCAGGTGGGCCCGGAAAGGGCCGGGAGGGCACGGGAAGGGCCGGGAGGGGGCGAGAAGGGCCCGGGGCGTCAGCCCTCGTCCGGGTCCTCGTACTCCTCGCGCAGGTTCTCCAGCAGGCCCACCCAGAGGTCCGACTCGTCCGGCCCCTGTCCCGCCGCGGCCACCAGCGCGGCGAACTCGTCCAGCGCGGCCCCGGCGTCCCCACCTCGGATCCGGCCCTCCAGGCGGGCCAGCAGCCCCAGCGCGCCGATCACCTCGGGCAGCGAGTCGGCCGCCCGGCCGCCGTAGCCGCTCCCGTGGTCCCAGCCGTTCGGGTCGTAGATCCGTACGGCGCCGGTGTCGCCGGCCACCATCAGGTGCTGGTCGTCGAACGTGCCGACGCAGTACCCCCAGTTGCTCGGCGGGGTGTCGTCGTCCGGTGTGCGCTCGCCGAACAGCTCGTCCAGGTCCGCCTCCCACATCCCGCGCTCGGGCAGCTTCGCGGCGTCGAAGCCGAGGAATTCCAGTTCGACGGCCGGCGCGCCGACCTCGGTCAGGAACACCCGGGCCTCCTTCGACGTCAGCCGCTCGGGCAGCGCCGCGGGCTCGGGCCGCCACAGCGTGCCGGGGCCGAAGCAGGACTCCAGCCAGGCCGCGTCGGGGTTCCGGACGGCGGCCGTCAGCTCGGCGTCGGCCGTGGTCATCGGTGCGTCTCCCCCGGTCGGAACGGTACTCCGGCGCCATTCAAGCGCACCGCTCCGACGGCGAGGGCCGCCGGGGGTCGCCCCGACGGCCCTTCCGGGGCTCCGGCCCGACGGCCTAGAAGAAGCCGTCGTCCTCGTAGTAGTTGTTGACGACGACCTGCGGGTCGTCGTCGAAGGCCTCGTTCAGCAGCGCGCCGCCGACCAGGCCGGCCGCGCCGGCGCCGATCAGCGCGCCGGTGCCGAAGCGCCGCCCGCCCTGGGCCTGCTGGCCGGGCACCTGCGGCTGGCCCTGCTGGACCGGCTGCTGGACCGGCTGCGGGTAGCCGGCCGGCTGCGGGGTGTAGAACGGCGGCACGTTGGTCTGCACCCGCTGGGCGCAGGCCACGCAGGCCTCGATCCGGCGCGGCACGCCCCACTGCGGCGACCAGTACACCGCCGTGGCGCCGGCGCCGTGCGAGGGGTCGAAGAAACACGTCACGGGGGAACTCCCTGGTCCTGGCGGGGTCGTCGGAACGGCGGGTACGGCCGCGGGCAGCACGGCCGGGACCGCGGCCGCGACCGGAACGGGCGGCGCGGGCGGGGCTACCGGCGGCTTCACCGGGGCGGGCGCGGCGGCGGGCGCCGGCTGCAGGACGTCCACGCCGAAGTCGGCGGCGATGCCCGCGAGCCCCGCGGCGTACCCCTGCCCGACCGCGCGGAACTTCCAGTCCGCGCCGTGCCGGTACAGCTCGCCGAACACCATCGCCGTCTCGCTGCCGGCCTCCGGCGCCACGTCGTACCGGGCCACCTCGGCGCCGGTGTCCGGATCGGCGACCCGGATGTGGGCGCCGCGGACCTGCCCGAAGGACTGCCGCCGCTGGGCCGCGTCGTAGATCGCCACCGCGAAGACGATCTTCTCCACCCCGGCGGAGACCTCCGCGAGCCGGACCTCGATCTGCTCGCGGTCCGGGCCGCCGCCGGACCCGCCCCGGTGCCGGACCGAGCCGTCCGGGCTCTGCAGGTTGTTGAAGAAGACGAAGTGCTGGTCCGAGGCGACCTTCCCGTCCGTCCCGCAGAGCAGCGCGCTGGCGTCCAGGTCGTACCCGGCTCCGGCCGTCCAGCCGAGGCCCACCCGGACCACCCTCAGCCCGGGGGCCTGCTTGCCCAGGGAGACGTTGCCGCCCTTCGTCAGGGCCACGCTCATGGAACTCCTCCACCACCGTACGAGTACCGCTGTTCGACCACGACAACGCTGTAGAAGTTGCCTCGGTTCCCGGTCGAACCATCAGTTTTCCGTCAAGGCCGGAACACCGCCCCACCAGCGGCGGAACACCGTCCGGGCGCCCCGGCGGCGGCCGGAGAGGCACCGCGGTGGGCGCGGTGGGCACGGGCGCGGCCTCTCCCCGGACGGGCGGAGCGCCCGGCAGCGGGGGACGCCGGGTCGGCACTCTGGCGGGCCGTCAGGTCCGGACCTATTGTCAGCGGACATGACATATCTACGCCGCGCCGCCGGACTGGCCGCCGCGCTCACCGGAACGCTCGCCGCCCTGCTGGCCCCGGCCGCCGCCCAGGCCGCCCCGGCCGGCTGCCGCACCTCCGCCACGGTGCCGCTGGACGCCGAGCAGGCCCGCCTCCAGGACGCCCGCACGGCTGGCTTCACCGAGCGCTCCGGCCTGGGCGAGCTGCCCGGGGGCTTCCCCGCCGCCCTGTGCGAGGCCCGCAACGCCCGGCAGGCCGAGCGGGTGGTGACCGCCTGGGGCCGGACCCTCTGGCAGGCCGGCCTGGACCGCGCCCAGGGCCGGCGGCCGAGCGGCGAACTGCCCGCCCGGGACGACCGCCCGCTGTACTGGACCAGGCTCGCCATGACCGTCCGGCTCGCCCGCTGGCAGCCCCGGTTCGGCGTCGACCACGCCGCGCTGCGGTCCCGTTTCGAGGACGCCTCGCGCGGTCTGGACGACGGTTTCGACTCCGCCCGCGGCGTCCGGCGGATCTTCGTCAGCGGCTTCGACCCGTTCGGCCTGGACACCGAACCGCGCCGCGCCAACCCCTCCGGCTCGGCCGTCCTGCAGTTGCACGGGCAGCGGATCACGCTCGCCGACGGCAGCACCGCGGAGGTCCGGGCGGTCGTGCTGCCGGTGCGCTACGGGGACTTCGACGGGGGCATCGTGGAGCGCGCCTTCGCCCCCCACCTGTGGCCGGGCCGGCAGTCCGCCGACCTGATCACCAGCATCAGCCAGGGCTACCCGGGCAAGTTCACCCTGGAGGAGTGGGCCGGGCGCGCCCGCTCCGCCGACCCGGCGACCGACAACGTCGCCGCGCTCTCCGGCGGCACCACCCAGCACCCGGTGGACGCCCCGGGGCTGGCCCCCGGGCCGCAGTTCGTCCGCACCACCCTGCCGACCGACGCCATGAGGGCCGTCCAGCAGCCCTACCCGGTGCTGCTCAACACCTTCGTCACCGAGATCCCGGCGGGCGCCACCGCCCCCGTGTTCCGGCCGGACGGCCCCACCCCCGGCTCCCGCGCGGTCTCCGGTGGCGGCGGCGGGTACCTCTCCAACGAAGTCGCCTACCGCTCCAACCGGCTGCGCACGATCCTGGCCCCGGGCCTGCCCGGCGGCCATCTGCACACCCCGGTCCTGACCGGCCTGCCGGCCGACCCGAACCTGCTCACCGCACCGGAGTTCGAGCGCAACGAGACCGCGATCGGCGACGAGGTGCGGGCGATCCTGAGCGCCGCCCGGCTCTGACGGGCCGTCCGGGGGCGGGCGCCGGCGCACCGGCCCGCCCCCGCACGCCCGTTCAGACCGGGTCGGCGAAGCGGGTGCCCACCGCGCGGGCGCGCGACTCGGCGATCTCGGCGTAGGCGGCGTCGCGCCCCGCCCAGTGCGAGCCCTCGACGGACTTGCCGCGCTCCAGGTCCTTGTAGACCAGGAAGAAGTGGGTGATCTCCAGCAGGTCGAACCCGCGCAGGTCGTCGATGTCCCGCAGGTCCACGTAGCGCGGGTCGCGGGCCGGGACGCAGAGCACCTTCTGGTCCGGGCCGCGCTCGTCGCGCATCACCCACATGGCCACCGCCCGGCAGGTCCGCACGCAGCCGGGGACGGCCGGCTCGCCGCCGAGCACCAGGGCGTCCAGCGGTTCGCCGTCGCCGCCGAGGGTGCCCTCGACGAAGCCGTAGTCGGCCGGGTAGCGGGTGGCCGTGAAGAGGGTGCGGTCCAGGCGGATCCGGCCCGCCGCGAAGTCCATCACGTACTTGTTCCGCGACCCCTGCGGGATCTCGATCATCACCTCGAACTCCACCGCGGCCTCCTCCTCGGCTCCTGGGGGAATTGTCCGCCGTCCGGACGGCCATCGAAAGCACCCCCGCCGTTCGACCGGCGCCGCCACCCTCCGGCGCGAACGCCCCCGACCCGGACGGGCACCCGCGCCGCCCGCGCCCGGGCCCTCGACCCGCGCCCGCGCCCGCGCCCGCACCCGCACCCGCACCCGCACCCGCCGCAGCGGCCCGCAGCGGCCCAGGTCTCGATTGTGCGGCGGAACCGACGGCCCGACGGTTCTTCGTCCACGATTCCCCTACGGTGACGCCTGCAACAACCGTCACCACGCAAGAGGGGGCACGCCCATGTCCCGGAGCCGGAAGCTCCACCGCCTCAGCAACCCCGACGCCGACGAACGCCGCGCCCAGCGCGCACTGTTCCGTCACCTCCGCGACGACACCAACGCCAACCGCGGCCGGATGGCCAGGCGCGTCCGCGAACTCCAACTCCTGCTGGCGATGGACCCGGTCGGGTTCGAGGGCCTCATCGGCCGGCTGATGGAGGCGATGGGCATGAAGGTCGAGCTCACCGCCCGGTCGCGGGACGGCGGCGTGGACGTCCGCGGCATCGACCCGGACCCGTTCCGGGGCGGCAACGTCATCGTGCAGGTGAAGCGGTACCGGGACACGGTGACGCCCTCCGCGGTACGGGACCTGTACGGGACGCTGCGGCACGACCGGGACGCGACCAAGGCCGTCCTGGTCACCACCAGCAAGTTCGGCCCCAGCTCGCACCAGTTCGTCGCGGGCAAGCCGATCAGCCTGATCAACGGCTCCGAACTGGTCGGGCTGCTCAGGCACCACGGCTTCGACGAGGTGTTCGCGGACGCCCAGGACGAGGCCTCCGCCACGGCCGGCGCCCTGGACGACCTGCCCGCGATCGAGGTGGCCACCGAGCCCTCCCGGCTGCTCCTGCACTGGACCGGGGAGGAGGAGTACGACATCGCCGCGCTGGTCTGCACGGGCAACGCGGCGCTCTCCGACGACCACCTGGTCTTCTACAACAACGGCTCGACGCCCGACGGTTCGGTGCGGCTGGTGACCGGCTACGGCGACGCGAACGCCTGCCTGATGGTCGACTTCGACGCGCTGCCCGCCGAGGTCGACCGGCTGGTCGTCATCGCCGCCGCCGACACCGAGAACCACCCCGGGGCCACCATGGGCGGATTCGCCGGGCCGGCGCTGATCCTGGAGGCGGGCTCCGGGCAGGACGCGGCCGTGGTGCACCTGGCGGACGGCGCGGAGACCAACACCGCGATGCGGCTCGGCCGGTTCGACCGCGATCCCTCCGGGGACTGGGAGTTCACCCCGGCGCTCGCCGGGTACCCGGGTGGGCTGCGCCAGGCCGTGACCGCGTACGGGCTGGAGGTCGTGGACGCGTGACGGGGCGGGGCACCCGGCCGCCACCGGGTGCCCCGCAGTTCGACTCTCGGCGCAACTCTCAGCGCAAATCTCAGCGCAACTCTCAGCGCACGACCGGCAGTTCCAGCACCGACCCCCGGTCGCCGCCCCAGCCGATCCGGTAGCCCGCCTGCCCGTCGGCGGGGAGGAGCTGGAAGGAGTCGGGATTGGCGGCGGCGACGGTGAGCCTGATCCGGTCGCCGGGCCGGAACAGCACCGAGACGGGCTGGAGGTCGATGGTGACGCGTTGGGTGCGGCCCTGCGGGAAGTCCTCGGCGTCCTCGGCCGCGTAGCTGCGCGGGGTGCGCAGCCGGCGCCAGTCCGGGTTGTCGTCGCGGTCGGCCACCGCTCGCTCGGTCAGGGCCAGTTGACCCTCCGTCAGATAGGTGACCCGGCCGTCCGGGGAGACGTCCTCCAGGTAGACGTGCAGGGCGCCGCGCGCCGAGCCGGCCAGTCCGGTGACGTCGAGGGTGACCTTGCCGTTGCCGGTGACCCGGGTGGCGGCGGTCAGCGGTGCGGTGGTGTAGCTGAGCAGTTTGGCGTCGACGGCGGCGCGGTCGGGGTAACTGACCTCGTCTCCGCTGAGGTTGGTGTTCCAGCGGTCCAGCGGGCCGGTACCCGCGGTCGGGTCGAGGCGCAGCAGGTCGGAGCCGCCGCGGCGGTCGTCCGCCAGGCCGCCGAGGGTGCCGCCCGCGCCGAGGGGGAACCGCTGGGTGCGGGTGCCGGGCACCGGCCAGCGGGTGGTGGTGCGCCAGACGCCCTCGTTGAAGGTGTAGTAGTGCACCTGCCGGCGGCCGTCGGGGCGGGCGTCCCCCCGGACGTAGCGGTCGAAGAAGTCGACCACGCGCCGGTCGTTCTCCTCGTGTTCCCGCGCGGTGAGCGGGCGGGCGGGCTGGAACGGGTCGGCGAGCCAGCCGGCGCCGTGGTTCCACGGGCCGATCCAGTCGTCCTGGGTGTTGGACAGGCCGGTGAACTGGGAGAGCACCCCGTTGGCGGTGCCCGCGTCGAGCCAGCCGGCGCGGGTGAGGACGGGCACCCGGCCGGCCTCGACGGCGTCGGTCCGCTCGCCGACGCTGCCGACCGTCCAGCTCTTCGGGCCGTCCCGGTAGTCGCGGTGGACGCCGGCGTGCGCCATCTCGACGAGGTTGGCGTTGTTCGTGTGCTCGGCGCGCGCGGCGGCGAGCAGGGCCGGGCCGTCGGGCCCGTCGACCGGCCGGGGCTGGAAGCCGGTGAGGCCGACGTCCGCGCAGAGCCTGCGGGTCTGCTCGTCGGTCTCGCAGGTGGTGCCGCCGGCCCCGTCGAGGATGCGCAGCAGCAGCGCGTACTGGGCGATCCGCGGTTCGATGAGCACGCCACCGGGGCGCACCAGGTCCTCGTACGGGTCGAAGTCGTAGGAGATGGGGGCGGCGGCGGTGATGTGGTGGTTGCCGAGGGAGGTGGCGAGCATCGCGGTGTCGCCGCCGTAGGAGATGCCGGTGGTGCCGACCCGGCCGTTGGACCAGGGCTGGGCGGCGATCCAGTCGCTGAGCGGGCCGCTGTCGGCGGTCACGTCGGCGCCGAGTTCGGAGGTGAGGGTGCCGAAGGAGGCTCCGGTGCCGCGCAGGTCGGCGGTCACGAAGGCGTAGCCGCGGGCGGTCCACCGCTCGGCCTCGCCGCTGGTGCCACCGGGTTGGCCGGCCCGGACCCGGGCCCGCCAGTAGCGCTGGGTGACCAGGATGGTGGGCAGGTGGGCGCCGGCCCGGGTGCCCTCGGGCAGGTAGACGTCGACGGCGAGGCGGACCCCGTCCGGCATGGTCACGTAGCGCGACCGCAGATGCGGCTCGGCGGGCCCGCCGGCCCCCGCGTCGGGCCCGGCGGCGGCCGCCGGGACGACCGAGAGTCCGAGTGCGGCGGCAGCCGCGACCAGCGCCGCCAACGGGCGGCGCGGTATCCCCCGCCTCATCGGACGATCGCCTTCCGGGGGCCTTCCTCCGGGCGTACCTCGGCACCGTCCGGGACCGTCACCACGGCGGCGTCCCCGACGTCCGCGCTGTGGAAGGGCTGCCGACCTGCCTGATTGCTCATTGCGACGACCTGGCCTCTCTCGTACGAGCGAGTAGCGTGGTCCCGTCCCCCACCGTCGATGGGACCACGCGCGCCCGGCCGTCCACCAGAGCGCCCTACCCCGAGACGACCCCGATGCGGCCCTGACCCTCCCCGGAGTCCTGGACGTGTCCGCCGGCCCGGCCGTCGCCGAAGTCGCGCACCGCCTCGGTGACGATCGACTCCAGCCGGGCGTGGTGGGCGCCGCGCCAGTAGGCCTGGCCGCAGTCGGCGCACTGGGCGAAGGCGTCGTAGGAGCGCTCGGTACCGTCCCGCAGCTGCTCGCGCACCGAGGTCTTGGTGGCCGGGTGCAGGGTGCCGTTGCAGGTGGTGCAGCGGCTCCAGGGGGCGAGCGGCGGCGCGAAGCGGGAGAGCACGTCGCGCAGTTGCTCGGCGGGACGGTGGCTGTAGACGTAGGCGCCGGCCCACAGTTCGCGCCGGCGCAGCAGTCCGCGGTCGCGGGAGAGCATGATCCGCTGTTCGGCCGCCGAGCGGGCGGCCAGGGCGGCGTCGCCGATGTCGGGGTTCTCGTACGCGGCGTCGACGCCGAGCAGGCGCAGCCGCCGGGCGAGGGTGCCGAGGTGGACGTCCAGCAGGAAGCGCGCCGGGCCGGGCACGGGCTGCGGCCTGGCCACGGCCAGGACGGCGATCTCCTCGCCGTCGGCCGGCACGTGGGTGTCGGGCACGGCCCGGCCGTCCACCAGCAGGCCGCCGACCTCGGTGAGCGGGACGCCCAACGACTCGACGACGTGGCCGAGGGTCGAGCTGCCGTCGGTGCGCAGCGCGGTGCGGCCGGCCCGCCGGGGCGCGGAGACGAAGAGGTGCAGCTCGGGGGCGAAGTCGAGCCGGATCTGAGGTCGGTCCACGCGGCCAGCATGCCAGCGGGCGGCGGGCCGGGGCCACCGGGTTTCCGGCCCGCTCCCCCGGGCCCGCCTTCATGACCTCCCGGGTCGGGCCCGCCGTCGCGGCCTTCCGGGTCGGGCCCCGGCGCGACGTCCCCGGCCGGGCCGCCACCGCGGCGTTCGCGCTCAGGCCTCCGGCGACGCGCCCGCGGCCACCGGCGACGGCGGTGGCACCGCGGGGCCGCGGTCCCGCGCCGCCCAGCGGGCGACCGGCCCCATCGCGTACCCCGCCGCGAGGAACACCCCGCCGAGGACCAGCCAGCCGGCCAGGCCCCCGTCCAGCAGCAGCGTGGTGAGCAGCAGCGGCCCGAGGGTGCGGGCGACGGCGACGCCGGTGCCGAAGAAGCCCTGGTACTGGCCGATCCGCCCGGCCGGGGCGAGGTCGAAGGCGATCTGCCAGCTGCCGGCCGACTGCTTCATCTCCCCGGCCACCTGCAGGACGGAGGCGGCGACCAGCAGCGCGCCCACCGCCCAGACCGGCACGTCCAGCGCGGACAGCCCGAAGACGGCGCAGGAGCCGAGCAGCAGCAGCCCGGCGGAGCGGACCGCCCGGGCGGCCGGGTCCAGTCCGGTGATGCCGCGTGCCGCCCGGACCTGGAAGGCCAGCACCGCGAGGGTGTTGAGCACGAACAGCGCCGAGCCGAGCCAGCCGATCCCGGGGGCGCGCGCGGCGATCCAGAGCGGGATGATCAGGCTGAGCAGGGGCATCCGCAGCAGCAGGACGGCGTTGACCGCGGTGACGGCGGCGTACCGGCGGTCGCGCAGCACGGCGAGCCGCGGCCCGGCGTCCGACGGCCCCGCCGGGGCCGGGGCCTCGGGCAGCCGCCGCAGGACCAGCGCGCTGAGCAGGAAGCCGAACGCGGTGACGGCGAAGGCCGAAAGGTAGGCGGCGCGGGTGCCGACGCTGAGCGCGATGCCGCCGATCGCCGCGCCAACGGCCAGTCCGCCGTTGAGGGTCGACTGGATGTGGGCGAGCAGGGAGGTGCGCTGCGCGGGCGGCACCAGGGCGGCGACCAGCGCCTGGCGGGCGGCGGTCAGGCCGGACTGCGCGGTGGCGTAGAGGCAGACCGCGAGCAGGAACAGCGGGTAGGAGCGGATCACCAGGAAGGCGGCGACCACGGCCGCCGTGCCGAGTGCGAGCGCCACCGAGGTGCGGCGCGGGCCGCGCCGGTCGGCGAGGTGGCCGAGCGGGACGCCGGCGACGGAGCCGAGTGCCCAGGCGAGGGTGAGGCCGAGCCCGAGGGCGGTCGGCGACATTCCGACGACCCGGGTGAAGTAGAGCGCGGAGCAGGTGTAGTACGCGCCGTCGCCCACGGCGGCGGCCAACTGGGCGGCCGCGAGGGTCCGCTGGGGCCCGGCGGGCGGCAGGGCGTCCCAACGGGCGGCTCGGTCGGTCGGCATGCTCCTCCTTCTCTGGTGCGCGGGTGTCACCCGCCGGACGCATCCGGGCGGTCACCCACACGCGTCCACCTGCGTAAACGTCTTCACGGACCGTCACCCCTGCCCGCGACCGCCGGACGGGCGGCGCGCGGAGCCGATCTCCGCGACCGCCGGTGCCGGCACGCCCCCACTCTAGGGAAAAACCGGCCCAGTGGAACGGTCCAGTGATCAAGGAATTCCCTGGGCCAATCCGTCGCGCCGCCGCACCGCCGACCGACCCCTGAACCCGCGTGCGAGAGGCGCCAGTTGGCGCCTCCGAGCCCTTCCGGGCGAGCTCGCCCCGGCCTTGCCCGCGCCTCCGAAGCGCCGTCCGTACCCGCTCCGAATCCACTCCGGCCGCCCGCCGCGAAACCGCGATCGGGCAGACCAGGGGCCAACTTTGACCGTGTTGACCCGTCAGTAGCGCCCTTTTATGCTCAACGGCGTTCGCGATCCGGCACCGGGCCGGGGCCACGCCGCCCGCCCGTTCCCGTCGCCGTCCCCGGCTCGAAGGGTGGCCCCCCATCAGCACCTCCACCGCCCCCTCGGACTCCCCCAGCCGACCCGGCGGCACCGACCACCCGCACAACCGCGCCCTCCCCGGCGGCCCGGACACCGCCGCCGCCCCGACCGCCCCGGACACCGCGGCACCGAAGGGCGCCACCCGCCGCCGGCGCTTCCTCACCTACCTGCTGGCCGCGCCCACCCTCACCATCGCCGCCGGCCCCGGCCTCGACGCGGCCGCGCCCGCCCCCGCACGGGCCGCCGCCCCGACCCCCGTCCCGCGGCCCGCCGCCCCCGCCCTACCGGTCCGGGAGACCGCCCTCCCCCATCAGCTGATCGGCCTGCCCGGCATCCCGGACATCGTCGATCTCGGCGACGCGATGATCATCGCCGGTCTGCCGACCGCGCACCTGCTGGTCCTCGAAGTCACCCTCGCCGGCCGGGCCGCGCTGCACCTGCCCCGACTGGAGGTCGGCCAGGGCCTCACCACCTCGATCGCCATGATCGTCGCCGAGGAGCTCGACGCCCGCCTCTCCGACGTCGACGTCCCGCTCAGCGACTCCCGCCCCGAGCTGCTCTTCAACCAGCTGACCGGCGGCTCCAACTCGATCCGCTCGCTGTACGACCCGGTGCGCGCCGCGGCCGCCGCCGCCCGCGCCCGGCTGGTGACCGCCGCCGCCAAGCGCTGGAACGTTCCGGCGACCACCCTGCGCACCGCCGACTCCGCCGTCCTCGCCCCCGACGGCCGCCGCCTCGGCTACGGCGACCTCGCCGCCGCGGCGGCCACCGTCGCCGTACCCGCCGTCCCGTCCGTCCCCAAGACCGCCGACCAACTGCGCCTGGTGGGCCGGCCGACCGGCCGGATCGACGCCCGCGACATCGTCACCGGCCGCGCCACGTACGCCGGGGACCTCCAGATCCCGGGCGCTGTGCCCACCGTGGTCGCCCGGCCGACCACCGTCAACGGCACCCTCAAATCCCTGGACGCCTCCGCCGCCCGCGCCATGCCCGGGGTGCTCGGCGTGGTGCGGATCCCGACCGGCGTCGCCGTCCTCGCCGAGACCTTCGACCAGGCGCTCAAGGCCCGCGACGCGCTGCGCACCACCTGGAACCCGGGCCCGGTCGCGGGCCTGTCCGACGCCGACGTCCGGTCCCGGCTGCGCGCCGCCCACCTGCCCTCGCTCCCGCCGCCGCTGCTCTCCCACCGGGTGCAGGCGGAGTTCGACTTCGCCTTCGTCAACCACGCCCCGATGGAGGTGCTCACCGCCGTCGCCGACGTCCGGCCGAACCGCGCCGAGCTCTGGTTCGCCTCGCAGAGCCCGATCCTCGCCCAGGGCACCATCGCCGCCGAACTCGGCCTGCCGGAGAACGCCGTCACCGTCCACGTGGTGCGCGGCGGCGGCTCGTTCGGCCGCCGGCTCTTCTTCGACGCCGCCCTGGAGGCCGCCCAGGTCTCCAAGGCCGCCGGCCGCCCGGTCAAGCTGATGTGGACGCGCAACGACGACATGCGCCACGGCCGGGTGCGCCCGGCCAGCCACCACGTCATCCGGGCCACCTACGGCCTCGGCCAGGTGTTCAGCTGGGAGCACCACGTGGCCGGCGTCCGGACCGACCTCGGGCACGGCCTCGGCGACATGCTCACCGCCGCCGGCTACAACCTCCCGCTGGCCGGGCTCACCGCCTCCGAACTGTTCTTCCTGCTCACCGAGAAGATCCCGTACGACGTCGGAGTGCCCACCCAGCTGCTCGCCGAGGTGCCGCTGGAGCTGAACACCGGAAGCTGGCGCTCGGTCTACTCGGGCACCGTCCGGGTCACCGACGAGATCATGATGGACGAACTCGCCCGCCGGATGGGCCAGGACGAGCTGGGCTTCCGCCGCGACCGGATGCGCAGCGCCGCCGGGCGGGCGGTGCTGGACGAGCTCGCCAAGCGCGGCAACTGGGGCCGCCCGATGCCTCCCGGCCAGGCCCAGGGCATCGGCTACCACGACGAGCACAGCGCCAGCGCCGGGTACCTGGTCGAGCTGGACGCCACCGACCGCGCCAACCCCCGGGTGACCAAGGCCGTCGTCGTCGCCGACGTCGGCCGGGTGATCAACCCCAGGGGCCTGGAGGCCCAACTGACCGGCGCGCTGGTCGACGGCATCTCGGTGATCCTCCAGGCCGGTAACCACCTGGACAACGGGGCTTTCCGGGAAGGAAGTTACAGCGACTTCCACTACGCCCGGCAGCGGCACACCCCGCCGGTGGTCGAGGTCCATCTGATGCCGCCGAGCGGACCGCCCGGCGGCGCGGGCGAGCTGGGCGTCCCGGCCGCCTCGGCCGCCGTCGCCAACGCCTACGCCCGCGCGACCGGCACCAGCCCCCGCTCCTTCCCGATCGCCTTCTGACCACCGGCACCATCCGACCACCTGCTGAGGAATCCCGACTCCCCATGCCCACCCACACCTTCGTCCTCAACGGGCGGCCCGTCAGCGTCGAGGCCCCGGACGACATGCCGCTGCTCTGGGTCCTGCGCGACAAGCTCGGCGTCACCGGCCCCAAGTACGGCTGCGGGGTGGGCGTCTGCCGCGCCTGCACCAGCCACCTGGACGGCGAGGAGTTCCAGCCCTGCACCCGGTCCGTCAAGGACTGCGAGGGCCACACCGTCACCACCATCGAGGGCCTGGCCGACGGTGAGGTCCTCCACCCCGTCCAGGAGGCCTGGCTCGCCTGCGACGTCGCCCAGTGCGGCTTCTGCCAGCCCGGCCAGATCATGACCGCCGTCGCCCTGCTGCGCCGCACCCCGAACCCGACGGACGCGGACATCGACCGGATCCAGAACGTCTGCCGCTGCGGCACCTACCCGCGCATCCGCGAGGCGATCAAGCAGGCCGCCACGCGGCAGGCCGCCAAGCCCTGAGCCGCCCCGAGTCGGCTTGAACCGCCCTCGGCCGCCCTCAGCCGCCCTGGGCCGATCGGCACCCCGCGGCCCCTGGCCCGGCCGGTCCGGACCACCTAGGCTTGCCGGACCCAGTCGCCGAGCCGGCAAGGATGACGCATGATCAGGCGCCGTTCACTGCTCGCCCTCGCGGGCCTGGGCGGGTCCGCCGCCCTGCTGCCCGCCGGGGCCGCCCTGGCCGCCCCGCCGCGCACCGTCGACCTGCCCGCGCCCACCGTCGACCGGCCGGTCGGCACCACGAGCCTGCACCTGGTGGACCACGACCGACCCGACCCGTTCGCACCCACCCCCGGCCCGCGCGAGTTGATGGTGCAGTTCTGGTACCCGGCGCGCGGCACCGCCGGCCGGCCCCGCGCGCCCTACACCACCCCCCGGGTCGCGGCCGTGATCGAGCGGAGCCTGCCGCTGGACCCGGGCACCCTCGCCCTGGTCCGCCCCACCGCCCGCGCCGGCGCACCCGCCCACCCCGGCCCGCTCCCCCTGCTGCTGCTCGGGCACGGCCGCAAGGGCGGGCGCAGCAACTGCACCGCGCTGGCCGAGGAGTTGGCCGCGCACGGCTACCTCGTCGCGGCCGTCGACCACACCTACGACGCGGCCGCCGTCGAGTTCCCGGACGGCCGGCTGGTGCTCAGCGTCCTGCCGGAGGACCCGCCGGACTGGGACGCCGCCGAGCGCCAGGAGATCGCCGCGCGGGTCGGCGACCTGCGCTTCGTCATCGGTGAACTGACCGGCCGCCGGCTGCCGTTCCGGATCGACGAGGAGCGGATCGGCGTGCTCGGCCACTCCATGGGCGGAGCCGCGGCCGCCGAGGCGCTCCGTCAGGACCGGCGCCTGCGGATCGGCCTCGACCTCGACGGCGGCCTGTTCGGCTCGCCCGTCCCGGAGCTCGGGCTGGACCGCCCGTTCCTGCTGCTCACCTCGCTCGACGACCACGACACCTGGCAGCGCTGGCGCGAGCACCACCGTGCCTGGGGCCGCCAACTGCGCACCCTGGGCGCCGGCCACCTCAGCTTCACCGACCTGCCGCACGCCGCCGCCCCGGGCAACCTCCCGGACCACCTCCCCGCCGAGGTCGTCACCGCCCTGCTCGGCACCCTGCCCCCGGCCCGCGCCACCGCGCTCACCCGCACCTACGTCCGGGCCTTCGCCGACCGCTTCCTGCGCGACCGCCCCTCCCCGCTCCTCGACGGCCCGTCGCCGCGCCACCCGGAGATCGAGTTCCGCTGGAGCCACCCGTAGGAACCGCCGGCCCCGGGGCGCGGCGCCGGGGTGCGCGGCTCCCCGCGGCCGGGGGTCCGCGGGCAGGCCCTGCCTAACTCATCAGGCCCGCCGCCGGGTCGCGGCCGAAGAAGGCGGCGAGCCGGTCGTACGCCGGGGCGTCGTCGGGGACGGCGACGGCGGGGCCGAAGGCGTGCCGCTCCTCCTCCGCGCCGCGGTACTCGGGCTTGAGCGCACCACCGGCCCAGGCGAGCGCGGCGAGCGCGACCTCGTGGTCCAGGCCCTCGGTGGACTGGCCGGTGGCGTGGGCCAGGTCCCAGCCGTGGACGGCGAATTCGGCGGTCTGCTGGTCGACCGGGAAGCGGGCCGGCAGGGCGCCGAAGCCGGGGACCTCCAGGGTGCCGCCGAGGTCGCCGGCCGCGCGCCAGGCGTCGACCAGTTCCTCCGCCCCGGCCTCGAAGGCGTGCAGCCAGTCCTCCTCGACCCGTTCGAAGGGCTGCGACCAGTCCGGCTGCCCGCCCTTCGCCCGTACGGTGAACTGCCGCAGGTCGTGCAGGAGGTGGCTGATCAGGTCGCCGACGTCCCAGGAGCGGCAGGGCGTCGGGTGGCCGGCCAGCTCGACGCCGGTGCCGTCGATCAGCCCGGCGGTCTGCGCGAGGGCCCGGGCGAGCAGCCCGATCGGGTCTTCCGCTGCGGTCATGGCACACCTCTCGGTACGGGGTCCCGGTACGGGAGCACGGGTCGTGCCGGGCGATCGTAAGCGCGGGCGCCGACAACCGCCCGGCACGACACCGTGCCCGCCGGGCCCCGCGCGTCAGGCGGCGAAGCCGCCGTCCACCGCCAGTTCGGCGCCGGTGACGTACCGGCCGTCCTCGCCCACCAGGTAGGCGACGGCGGCGGCGACGTCCGCGCCGGTGCCGAAGCGGCCGAGCGCGGTGAGCCCGCTCTGGAACTCCGCCGACGGGCCGTCGACCGGGTTCATGTCGGTGTCGATCGGCCCCGGGTGGACCAGGTTGGCGGTGATCCCGCGCGGCCCGAGCTCCCGGGCCAGCGCCTTGGTCAGGCCGATCAGCGCGGCCTTGCTGGTCGCGTACAGCGTGGCGCCGGGGAAGGCGACGCGCTGGGCGATGCAGCTGCCGACGGTGACGATCCGTCCGCCCTCGGCCAGGTGCGCGGAGGCCGCCCGGGCGTAGAGGAAGGGTGCCCGGACGTTCACCTCCAGCACCCGGTCGACGTCCGCCAGGGTGAGGTCGCCGATCGGGCCGAGGACGCCGACGCCCGCGTTGTTCACCAGGACGTCCAGCTTCCCGAACCGCTCGACGACGGCCTCGACCACGCCCTCCACCGCCTGCGGGTCGGCGCTGTCCGCCCGTACGGCCCAGCCGGTCCGCCCCATCGCGGTGATCTTCGCGGCGATCTCCTCGGCCCGCTCCGCACCGCCCTGGTAGGTCACCACCACGTCGGCGCCGTCCTCGGCCAGCCGCAGGGCGACCGCCGCCCCGATCCCCCGGCTGCCGCCGGTCACCAGGGCCACCTTGCCGTCGAGCACCATCGCACCGTTCATCGTCATATCTCCAGAACTCCTCGTTCCGATCTCGGACATGACTCGATCCTGGTCCGACGGGCTTCAAACCTCCGGCGGTATTCGGACGTTGCGTTCAACGTTCAACAATGCCGTGCGGCACCCCCGCACCCCGGCGCACACGCCCACTAGTGGTAGTACGACCCGACCGCCGGCTGACCCGTCCAGTTGGGCCCGGCCGCCGGGTCGGCTCCGGCGTAGGCGAAGGGCAGCGCGACCTCCCGCCCGCCGTCCAGGACCAGCAGGTGCCGGCGCGCCCGGTACTCGAAGCCGGCCGCCCGCAGCGCCGCCACCACCGCGCGGGCCGCGCCGGAGCCGTCCGGGCGGCGCACCGACTCCGGGTCGAAGTGCGCGGCGAACCGGCCGTCCGGGGTCAGCCAGGAGGCGGCGCGGGTGATCGCACCGAGCTGGTCGCCGAGGTAGTGCAGCCCGTGCACACAGGTGATCAGGTCGTAGGACCGTTCCGGCTCCCAGTCCGCCACCGCCGCCGTGACCAGGCGCAGGTGCGGCAGCTCCGCCAGGTCCGGCGGCGCTGCCGGCGGGCCGACCAGGTCCACACCGGTCAGCTCCACGACCGCCCCCGGGGTCCGGCTCCGGGCCGCCGCCAGCAGCGCCCGGCCCTCACCGCTGCACAGGTCCAGCCATCCCGGCGTCGCACCCCCGTGCTCCGCCAGCCAGGCGAGCGGGTCGAAACCGAGCTCGCGGGCGTAGCTGTTCACCCCGGTGAGCCCGCGCTCGCGGTTCATCGTGCTGTTGGCCACCACCGGGGAGGCGGTGAGCTCACTGTCGTCGATCAGTCGGACCATCGGCCGACCCTACCGGCGAGGGACGCGACGGCCGACCGCACGCGGAGGACGGGGCCCCGCAAGGGCCTGCCAGGGCCCGCAGCGGCCCGCAGCGGCCCGTAACGGGCCGTTAACGGCCCGCGAACGCACCGGAACCGGCCGGAGCGGCCACCCCGTCCAGGGCGGCCGCTCCGGCCGGTCGGCAAGGCTCCGTCGGGCGGCTCCCCGCCGGGCGGCCTCCCGTCGAAGGGTCAGACCGTCAGCGTCTGGCCCGGGAAGATCAGGTCCGGGTCGCCACCGATGGTGCGCACGTTCTTCCGGTAGAGGCTGTCCGTGTCGGTGCCGAACGTGGCCGCGATCTCGCTCAGGGTGTCACCACTCCTGACGGTGTAGCCGCCCGCGGCGGTGTTCTTCGGCGCGACCGGCGCGGACTGCGCGGGCTTGGCCGAGGGCTGCCCCTGGGGCGCCTGCTGCGCGGCGGCGGCCTTGGGGGCGGCGGGCTTGGCGGGCTTGGCCGCGGGCGCGGCGGCGGGCTTGGCGGGCTTGGCCGCCTTCGCGGCCGGCTTGGCCTCCGCGCCGCCCGAGGTGTCGACGGCGGCCGGGGCGCCGCCCCTGCCCAGGCCCGCCTTCTGCGAGCAGACGGGCCAGGCGCCCGGGCCCTGCGAGGCGAGGACCTTCTCCGCGACGGCGATCTGCTGCGCCCTGCTCGCCTTGTTGGCCTGGGAGGCGTACGCCGTCCCGCCGTACGCGGCCCAGGTGGACGGGGAGAACTGCAGTCCGCCGTGGAAGCCGTTGCCGGTGCTGATGCTCCAGTTCCCGCCGCTCTCGCACTGGGCGACGGCGTCCCAGGTGGAGGCGGTAGCGGCGGAGGCCGAGGTGGCCGTGACGAGGCCGGCCACCGGCAGGGCCGCGACGGCGGCGCCCGCGACGATCGCCATCCGAACGCGGTGGCGCTTGGGGGTGGCGGTGGTGTCGGTGGCAGCGGCGGTCTCGTGACGGGGATTCATACAGGTCCTCTCGACAAGTCCCGGGTGGGCATGCGGAACCAGGCCCGGGACATGGGCCGGCAGTTTTTCGCTCACCTCACTCGACGGGCGGCCGGACACGTGTCGGACGTGCCGTGCCGCCCCGGTCACCTCCGCACGCCGACGGCCTGTTGGAGCCGGCCTCGTCGGCGGGCACCGCCCTCGCGCCGCTGGTCAGTCGGCGGGCAGTGCGTCGGGGTGGACCCGGGTGGCGCTCGTTGCGCCGCCAATGAAGCTAGGGGGCATCACCCGGACGCAGCAAGCAATTCTTGGACGTCGCAGGTCAGTTGACTGTTACCGGCGGTATTGATCAAGAAGTTGCGCCTGATTTGAATACTTTTGACCGAATTTTCAAGATCGAATGATCGAAATCCGTGCCCTCGCTCACACCTATCCCTCCGAGAAAGCTCACACGCCATCCACACGGAGGAATCGTCGGCTGACGCACCGTCACCATCCGGTCCGGAGTTCCCGGTTCCGCGCCGCCGCCGAGTGGCATCCGTCACGCCCGACACGCACCGCGATCGAAAAGGGACTCTCAGTGACGGCCGTCGAGCTCCGCGTCCCGGGCCAACAACGCCGCCTGGACCCGGTTCTCGCAGCCCAGCTTGGCCAGGATCCGGCTGACGTAGGTCTTCACCGTCGCCTCGCTCATGTGGATCCGCGCCCCCGCGTCGGCATTGGACAGACCCTCTCCGAGCAGCGCCAACACCTCCAGCTCGCGCGGGGTGAGCACCTCCAGCCGGCGCCGCGCCGCCACCGCGCGGGCGGCCAGCGAGGCACTGCGGCCGGAGGCCAGCGAGTCGACGATGTGCCGGGTGGCGGCCGGCGAGAGGAAGGCGTTGCCGCCCGCCGCCGCCCGGACGGCCTGGATCAGCTCGTTCGGCGCGGTGTCCTTGAGCAGGAAGCCGGCACCGCCCTCGGTCACGGCGCGCAGGACGTTCTCGCGCTCTCCGAAGGTGGTGAGGATCAGGGCCCGCGCGCCGGGGGCGACCCTCGCCAGCTCCCCGAGCGCCGTCAGCCCGTCCATCACCGGCATCTGAATGTCCAGCAGCACCACGTCCACCCGGTGCGCCCGCGCGAGCTCCAGCGCCTCGCGCCCGTCGGCGGCCTCCGCGACCACCTCGATGTCGGCGGCGGAGCCGAGGATCATCCTGATCCCGGCCCGGATCAGCGGCTCGTCGTCGGCGACGAGAACTCGGATCACGCTGGTCATTCCCCTCGAACAGTGCTTCGGCTGCGGCACCATCCTCACATCCCGGCGGGACCGCTCCGAACCACCCCGATCCGGACCACCGTGCTCCGAAACCGGCCCGGCCCACCCCGCCGGGGCACCCGCCCGCGCACGGGGGCACTCAGCCCCTGGCGACGTACTCCTGCTTCTCCACCAACGCCCCGTCCCGGAAGCAGAATCGCGCCACGTGCTCCTCGTTCCAGCCGGCGCCGGGCGCACCGTTCAGGACGAACCAGCGGCAGTGCGCGCCCGCCGGCACCTCGGGCCCCGTCCCCTTATAGGTGTCGGTGAAGAAGTTGTTGCCGCGCGGCAGCGTCTGTAGCACCTCGGCCTCGGCGGTGCCGACCCTGATCTGGTCGTACATCGGCTTCTGCACGGTCGCGTCGTTGGTGCCCCGGACGAAGGCGATCACGCCCCAGACCACCAGGCCGAGCACGATCAGCGCGACCGCGACCACCCCGAGCGCGCAGCCCATCGCCGGGCTGCGCCGCCCGCGCTCCGGCTCCTCGACGGGCGGCGGGCCGTCCAGCATCCAGTCCTCGGCCCCGCCCGTCGCCGCCGCCGCGTCCTGTTCCGCTCCCTCGTACGGGAGCACGGCCGCCAACCGGAAGCCCTGCTCCGGCGTGGGCCCGGCGTGCACCATGCCGCCGACCAGCCTCGCGCGCTCCCGCAGGCCGGTCAGCCCCTGACCGCCGCTGACCGCCGCGCCCCCGCCGCCGCGTGCGCCCACGAGCTCCGGCGCGCGGGTGTTGCTCACCTCCACCACCAGCGCGTCCGGCTCGTACCGCAGCGCGACGGCGATCGGCGCGCCCGGGGCGTGCTTGTGCGCGTTGGTGAGCGCCTCCTGCACGATCCGGTACGCCGCGTGGTCGACGGCCGCCGACAACGGACGCCGCCCGCCCTCCAGGGTGAGGTCGACCTCCGCCCCGGCCGCCCGGGAGGACTCCACCAGGCCGCCGATCCCGTCCACCCCGCCCCGGGCCGGCGGGCCGGCGGCGGCCGTCCCGGCGGTGGGCGGCAGCGCCGTCGACTCGTCGTGCAGCACCCCGACCACCTCGCGCAGCTCGCGCATCGCCGCGACCGCCGCCTGCCGCAGCACCCCGACCGCCTCGCGCTGCCGGTCGGTGAGCGTCCGGTCCACCTCCAGCGCACCGGAGTGCACCGAGATCAGCGCCAGCTGGTGGCCCAGGCTGTCGTGCATGTCCTGGGCGATCCGGTGCCGCTCGCGCAGCCGCGCCTGGTGCACCACCATGACCCGCTCGCGCAGCAGCTGCTCGTTGCGCTCGCGCAGCGCGTCCAGCAGGGCGCGGCGCTGCGCCCGGTAGCGGCCGTAGAGCGCCGGCAGCACGGCGATCACGAGGAAGAAGCCGAGCGACAGCGACAGCACCAGCTTCGGCGAGAGCGAGGCGACGTCCTTCACCGCACCCGTCACCGTGAACAGCACCCAGCCCACGACGAAGGCGCCGACCAGCGACCAGACCCGGCGGATCCGCGCGCCGGCCGTCCAGCCCGCGCACACCAGCAGCGGCATCGGTCCGATCGACCAGCCGGCCAGGGCCGCGGCGGCGAGCAGCACGGTGGCCGGCAGACCCTTGCGCAGCACCCACAGCACCGCGACGGCGAGGCCGAGGGGCAGTGCCAGGCCGGTGTTGGCGAGCAGCTCCAACAGCGCGGCGAACCCGCCCATCAGCAGCGCGGCCACCGCCTCGCCCACCACCCGCCGGGGCCGCCAGGGCCCCGGCAGCGCCGTCCGTACCACCGTGTTCCAGGCCCGCGCGATCGCTTCCACGCGCCGAGGCTATCGGTCCGGCCGGGGCGCCCGCCGTCCTCCTTCGTCGCGGCCCCCGCCGACGAAAGTCGCCTGGTCGGCCCGGCGGACCGCCCGCCGGACCACCCACCGGACCACCCGCCCGCCGGCCGCTCAGCCGAAGGCCGTGAGCAGCAGCGCCACGTCGTCCACCCGGCGGGTCGACCCGACCTCGCGCAGCAGCCGCTCGGCCGCCTGCTCCAGCCCCTCCCCCGCCGCGGCCCGGGCCAGCGCCGCCCGCAGCCGGTCCACGCCCCGGTCGATCGCCACCGCGGGGTCCTCGACCAGTCCGTCGGTGTAGAGGGCGAGCACCGCCCCGCTGCCCAGCCGCAGGTCGCTGACCGGGTATTCGGCCAGGTCGTCCACCCCGAGCAGCGGACCGCCCGGGACGTACAGCGCCTCGGCCCGCCCGCCGGGGTGACGCAGCACCGGCGGGAGGTGTCCGGCCCGGGCGATCCGGGCGAGTCCGACGGCCGGGGTCAGCCGGACCAGGCAGCAGCTGGCGAGCAGCCCGGGGTCGAGGTCGAGCAGCAGCCGGTTGGTGCGGGCGAGCACCGCGTCGGGCGGGTCGCCGCCGGAGGCGAAGGCGCGCACGGCGCTGCGCAGCTGCCCCATCGTGGCGGCCGCGCCGACGCTGTGGCCCTCGACGTCGCCGATCACCAGGGTGACGTCCCCGCCGGTGACGATCGCGTCGTACCAGTCGCCGCCGATCTCCATGCCCTGGGTGCCGGGCAGGTAGCGGGCGGTGATCCGGATGCCGGGCACCTCGGGCAGCCGGTGCGGGAGCAGTGCCTGCTGCAGGCCGCGGGCCAGCACGAACTCGGCGTCGTACAGCCGGGCGCGCTCCAGGGCCTGGGCGATGAAGCCGCCGAGCGCGGTGAGCAGGCCACGCTCCTCCACGGTGAACGGGCGCGGCCGGTCGAAGCCGATGATGCAGGTGCCGACCGGACGGCCGGAGGCGATCAGCGGCAGGAAGGCCCAGGCGCCCATCTCGTCCAGGGCCAGGCCGGGGTAGGTGGCGGCGAGTTCGCGCACCGACTCGAAGAAGACCGGGGTGCCGGTGCTGAGCGTCTCCGCGCCGGGCACCCGGGCGTCGATCGGGGTGCCCTCGAAGGCCTCCAGGAAGCCGTCGGGGTAGCCGGCCTGGGAGAGCAGGTGCAGCTGCTGGTCGCGCACCGCGTAGATGGCGAGCTCCTGGCCGCCGAAGGACGGCAGGACCTCCTCGGCCACCGCCCGGCAGACGTCCCGCACGGTGACCGCCTCGGTGAGGGCGCTGGCCAGCTGGAGCAGGTGGTGGGTGCCGCCGACCCCGGTGCGGCCGGCGGGCGGCGGGGTGGCGGGCGGTTCGGCGGCGCCCGGCGGCGGCTCGGCCGCGACCACCCGGGCGGTGACGCCGTGCGGGTCCGGGTAGAGCGAGAAGGCGAGCCAGCCGTCCGGCGGGCGGGCGGCCAGGAAGGCGGTGGGCCGCTGGGAGAACAGGGCGGCGCGGTAGCGGTTCTCGTAGACCGGGTCGGCGAGCCAGGGCAGCACGTCCCAGGGGTGGCGGCCGAGCAGGTCCTCGCGGCGGGCCCGGAGCAGCGGTTCGGTGGCGCGGTTGGCGTAGCCGATCCGGCCGTCGGGGTCGAGCGAGAGCACGCCCTCCTGCAGCCGCTCGACGGCGGCCCCGGCGGCGGTCAGGTCGCGCACGTCCAGCACCGCGCCGACCAGGTGGGTCCGGCCGTCGGAGATCGCCACGGGCACCCGGGCCCACAGCTCCACCGGGTACGGCAGGCCCTCCGGCCCGAGCACCCGGACCCGGGCGGCCAGCACCTCGCCGCGCTCCAGCGCGACGCGGGCGGCGGCCCGGAACGCCGGCAGGTCACCGGGGGCGACCCGGCGGTTCAGCGCGGCCACCGTGCCGTCGAACTCGCCCGGCCCGAAACCGAAGATCTCCCGGAACTGCTCGTCGGCGGCGAGCGCCCCGGTGGCCACGTCCCAGTCGAACAGCCCGACCCGGGTGGTCGGTACCGACGACGGCGGCGGCAGCTCCACCACGGCCACCTCGCCGCCCGGCTCCACCGACTGCCCGGTCCCGGCCAGCTCGGCCAGCTGCTCGCCCAGTCGGGCGGCCGCTTCGGCCAGCTGCCGGGCGGCCGGCTCCGGAAGCCCGTCGTCCGAGGTGGGCCACAGCCCGCTCAGCACGCCGAAGCGCTCCTCGCCGTGCGCCACCGGCACGCAGACGGAGGCGACGTCGTACGGCAGGCCGACCGCGAGCTGCGGGAAGCGCCGCATGGTGTCCTCGGTGTCGGTCAGGGTGATCACGTGCCCGGTCCGGAAGCAGACCGCGACCGGCAGCGGGCCGGCGGCGGCCACCCGCCGGAACGGGCTCATCACCGCCAGCGGCACGCCCGCGATCGTGCGCAGCACCAGCGAGCGGCGGTCCCGCGAGCGCAGGTACACCATCACTCCGTACACCCCGGTCGTCCCCAGCGCCCGGCGCACCGCCTCGGCGAGGAGCTCGTCCCGCCGCTGGTCCGTCTGCGGGGCCGGGTCCCGGACGGACGGCGGGAACGCCCGGTCCGCCTCCGCGCCGGCCCCGGGCTCCGGCGGCCGGTCCGGACCGGGCCGCGTACCAGGGGCCCCACCGGTCGCGTGCGGATGGCGCATGCTCTTTTGCTACGCCCGGCCCGCAACCGTGTCAAGGCGAGCCCGCACCGGCTCCGGGCTGCCCCGGGGCGCGGAGTGCACCAGCATGGACGGCATGCCGAGCCGATCCCGCCGCACCACCGTGGTCAACCTCAAGGGCCACCGCGACGACCCCGGGTACGCGGACGTCGTCTACGTCGGCCGCGCGATGCACCGCGGCGGCTGGCACCTCGCCGAGTCCCCGCTGCACTGCCCGTACCGTCCGGGCCCCGGCCTCGCCCGCGAGGAGATGGTCGTCAAGTACCGCGAGCACCTGCTCGCCCGCCCGGACCTGCTCGCCCTCGTCCCGCCCCTGCGCGGCCACCGCCTCGGCTGCTGGTGCGCCCCGCTCCCCTGCCACGCCGACGTCCTCGCCGACCTCGCGGACCACCCGCCGAACTGAGGCCGGGCGGCTCGGAGTCCGGAGAGGTCCACCGTCACGGCGTACCTCCCCCGGGCTGCTGGGCGGGCCTCACGCTGTGTGCCACGGCCTGGTACGAGCCCTCGTACGAGCGTTGCGGCGGTTTCGGACGGTTCGGGGACTGTTCGATATTCTCCGGACGGGTGGCGGCGTGGGGCCGCCGGTGGGGAAGCGAGAGCCGTATGCAGTCGTCGTCCGGGGGGCCCGCGCGCGGAACGTCGTGGCAGTGGGACGAGGAGACGGACGGCGGCGGGGCCACCGAGGACGTGATCGCGGGCGGCGGGGAGCGCACCGGGCCGAGCCGGCGCCGACTGCTGCTCGGGGCCGGGGCGCTCGCGGCGGGCGGGGCCGCCTGGGCGCTCGGCCGTTCGGGTGGCGGTGGGGCCCGTCCCTCGCCGGGGCCGACCGGGCCGCCGCCGACCGCGCTGTCCGGCCCGACGCCGCTCTGGACCTACCGCGGACCGGAGGCGATGACCCCGGAGCGGCTGACCGACCCGCCCCGCCGCCCCGTCTTCCTCTCCCGGAAGGGTCTGCAGGTCCTCGATCCGGCGAAGGGCACCGCCGCCCGGCTGTTGGTCTTCGACCCACCGGCCAACCGCAGCTGGCCCAGCGACCTCGACATGCTCGGCACGGTGGTGGTCGGGCCCGACCAACACATCAACCCCACCTACCAGGGCCAACACCAAACCCCCCCCATCAACCACCCCACCCCCCACAGGAGCCAGCCCCAGCCCCACCAACTGCACGG
>NZ_JBSHBN010000003.1:0-45540 GCF_053612025.1 Kitasatospora sp. NPDC054768 | reverse complement strand
ACGTCACGGCAGCCTATCCGTCCAAGATCACCGACCCCCCCCCCCCCCCCCCCCCCCCCCCCCCCCCCCCCAACCCCCCCACCCGCCCGGGGGGGCCCCCCCCCCCCCACCTCTTCACCGCCACCTACCAGGGCCACCTCGAAGCCCGCCACTTCACCGACCCCGCCGCCGACTGGAGCCTGCCGCTGCCCGACGAACTGCAGGGGCAGGTCCACCTCGCCGGCTACGACCGCGACCCCGGCATCCTCTACGGCTACTCCTGGGGCCGCCCGCGGGCCGACGGCAGTTCGACGGGCAACCGCCTCTTCGCCCTGCGGGTCATCGACCGCGCCCTGCTCTGGTCCGTCCGCACCGAGCGGACGGAGCAGCCCGTCACGCCCGCCACCTTCGGCGGGGGCAGCCTCCTCGCCTGCATCCGATTCGTCGACGGCCGCACCGAGGTGGTGGCCCGGGACGCCGCCACCGGCCGCGAGCTGTGGACCGCCCCCGGCGAGGAGGACCTGCGCTGGTGCGTCACCGGCTCGACGTGCGTCTACGTCCCCGACGGCAACGGCGGCGTGCGCATGCTGCTCCCCACCGGCAAGTCGGGCTGGACCCACTCGCCCCACCGGGGCGAGTCCTGGCGGGCGCTGCCGCCCGTCGCGCACAACACCCGGGTGTACATCCCGTGGGACCAGGGCGTCGTCAGCTGCCTCGACGCGTCCTCCGGCGCCGAGCTGTGGTCCTGCCGGCTGCCGTTCCCGCTGGACCGCCGCAGCCGTCCGCTGGTCGCCAACGGCACGCTGTTCGTCCCGGGGACGTCGGTCGGCGGGGTCAGCGCGATCTACCCGGCGACCGGCGAGCTGGGGTGGACCTTCCACGACTCCGGTCCGGGCAAGGACGTCTGGACCCTCGCCACCGACGCGTCCCACCAGTACGACGGAACCCGCCTCTACGCGGGCCACGACGACGTCCTGCACGCTCTTCCGCTGAACTGAACGTCCCGACGACACCGACCGTCCCGACGTCCCGACGACACTGAACGTCCCGACGACCCGTCCCGACGACCCGGCAGGAGGGCCCGATGCAGGTACGCCCGATCTCCCCCGAGAAGCTGGCCGAGCTGCTCGCCGACCGCATCGCCGCCCTGCCCGGCGCCCGCGGCCGGCGCCTGCGGGTGGCCGTGGACGGCGCGGCGGCGGCCCGCCCCGAGGCACTCGCCAACGCGCTGGTGGAGCCGCTGCGGCTGCGCGGCCACCCGACGCTGCGGGTCTCGGCCTCCGGCTTCCTGCGTCCGGCCTCGATCCGGCTGGAGTACGGCCACCAGGACGCGGACGCCTTCCATGACCTCTGGCTGGACGACGGCGCCCTGGCGCGCGAGGTGCTCGACCCCTTGGAGCCGGGCGGCAGCGGCCGCGTCCTGCCCTCGCTGCGCGACCCGGTCACCGACCGCTCGACCCGCGCCCCGTACACCGAACTCCCGCCCGGCGGCGTGCTGTTGCTGGACGGCGCCCTGCTGCTCGGCCGCTGGCTGCCGCTGGAGCTGTCCGTCCACCTGGCGCTCGGTCCGGCCGCGCTGGCCCGCCGCACCCCGGCCGATCAGCAGTGGACGCTGCCCGCCTTCGCCCGCTACGAGGCGCAGACCGTCCCCGCCGAGGCCGCCGACGTCACCGTCCGGGTGGACGACCCGCGCCACCCCGCGCTGGTCGAGCGGCCGTGACCTCCGGGGCCGGGCCGCGCTGGCAGTAGGGGCACCAGAAGACCGCCCGGTCGCGCGGCGGCGAGCCCTGGCGGCCGGCGACCACGGGGGTCACGCAGCGCGGGCAGGGCCGTCCGGCCCGGCCGTACACCCAGTGCTGGTAGCCGGGCCGGGTGTCGCCGGTGGTGATGTGGCCGGGGCGCAGCTTGTTGGCCTCCAGCATCTGCCGGGCGCGCTCCACCAGCCGGTCGGGGTGCGGGAGTTCGCCGACCTCGGTCCAGGGGGTGACGCCCGCGACGAAGCACAGCTCGTTGGCGTAGACGTTGCCGATCCCGGCGAGGTTGCGCTGGTCGAGCAGGGCCTCGACGACCGGGCGGCCCGGGTGGGCGAGGAGCCGGCGGACGGCCTCGACCGCGTCCCAGTCGGGGCCGAGCAGGTCGGGGCCGAGGTGGCCGACGATCCGCCGTTCGTCGGCGGTGCGCAGCAGTTCGACGACGGGCAGCCGGTAGCCGACGGCGGTGCCCCGGTCGGTGCCGAGGACGGCGCGGATCTGCCGGTCGGGGCCGCCGGTCCACCGCTCGCCGGGGCGGTAGACCTCCCAGCGGCCGTCCATCCGCAGGTGGGTGTGCAGGGTGAGGCCGCCTTCGAAGCGGGTGAGCAGGTGCTTGCCGCGCGGGGCGACCTCCAGCACCCGGCGGCCGGTGAGGTCGGCGGTGGCGTGCGCGGGCACCCGCAGGTCGGCGCTGGTCAGCGGCTGTCCGGCGAGGGCCTCGCGCAAGTGGGCCGCCACGCGGTAGACGGAGTCACCTTCTGGCATGTCTCCATTCTGGTCCGCGCGGCGGCCCGGCGGGACACCGGCCCCGGTGCGTTACGCCGACTGCCCCGGGGCGGCCTGGCCCTCGCGCACCACGACCACCGGGCAGGGCGCGTGCTCGGTGAGGTGGCGGCTGACCGAGCCGAGCAGCACGCCGGAGAAGCCGCCCAGGCCGCGGCTGCCGACGACGAGCAGCGCGGCGCCCTTGGCGGCCTCCAGCAGCGCCTGGGCGGCGTTGCCGGGCATCACGCTCTCGGCGATCGCCACGCCGGCGTCGTCGCCGGCCACCTTGGCGATGGTCTCGCTGAGGGTCTTCCCGGCGAGCTCCTCGGGGTTGAAGGCCTCGACGGTCGGCACGCCCTGCCCGGCCCACCCGTAGAAGGCCGGGTACTCCCAGGCGGCGATCGCGTGGACCGTCCCGCCGACGGCCCGCGCGTAGTCGATCGCCCAGCGCAGCGCCTGCTCCGAGGCGGGCGAGCCGTCCACGCCGACGACGATCCGGGGATTGGCACTCATGGCCTTGCTCCTTCGGTTGCTCCTGATCGGTCCCGACCCTCCGAACATAGATCAAATCGGACAAACGCTCGGTATTGCCACGCCGAAAGCGACCCGCCGCATTCAATTCGATCGCAGCCGGGGTTCCAGGCCTGGGAGGATGCCCGGATGCCGAGCAAGCCCCGCCGCCGCACGGGCGGCTTCGCCGACGTCCTGTCCGCCCTGCCGCCGAAGGAGGAGCGCCAGGGCCGGAATCTCGACGACCCGCTCGCGTCGGGCGGCTTCGTGGACGCCGGGGGGCGCTACTGGCGGCTGGCCCGCGGCCCGGTGGCCCCGCGGCTGGCGAAGCGGCTGGCGGTCGGCGCGGACGAGATGACGCTGGGTCTGCGGGGCGAGCTGGAGGAGGTCTCCCCGGGCGTCTTCGTGCCCGCCCTGCTCACCCCCGAGGAGCGTCCGGCCGCCTGGCGGGAGGCCTGCGAGCTGGACCACCTGGCCTACGAGTTCCGCGCCTCCGGCGGCCGGACGCTGCTCTACCTCGTGGTGTTCTGCTGAGCCCCGTGCCGTCCTGCCGCGCCGCTGCCGCTCAACTCCGGTAGGCAGCCCAGGCGTTGGCCATCCGCTGGACCTGCCCCCGGGTGAACCCGGTCATGCAGGAGTCGTAGCTGTAGTCCATGAAGTTGTGGATCGGGTCGAGCCCGGGGCCGGCGCAGGTGTCGCGGCCCTCGGGGCAGCCGGAGGCGCCGGTGCGCTCGGGCGGGGTGTCGTCCACGTAGTCGCCCGGGGCCCGGCAGCCGCCCTGGAAGGTGTGGAAGAGGCCGAGCCAGTGGCCGATCTCGTGGGTCGCGGTGTCGCCCTCGTCGTAGTGGGTGGCGGCGCCGCCGGGCAGGGAGGCGTCGAGCACCACCACACCGTCGTCGGTCGGGTTCGTCCGGTACGCGTCCGGGAACGTCGACCAGCCGAGCAGGGAGTCGCCGAGACGGGCCGTGTAGAGGTTGAGGGCGCCCTGGTCGCCCTTGCGCAGGGCGGTCTTCATGTCCTGCTCGGCCGGCGAGCCCGGGGTCATGCCGGTGTACCAGGACGCGTTGTCGGTCCAGTCGGCGCCGACCAGCTCGAAGTGGAACGGGCTCGCGGCGTTGCCCTGCCCCCGGCCGCCGTAGCTCTCGTTGAGGTGGTCGATCTGGCCGGTGACGGCGGCCTGGTCCAGCCGTCCGGCGGCGCCGTCGTGGATCACGTGGAAGAACACCGGGACGGTGGTCGGGGCGGCGGCGCGGCGCCGGCCGGCGCCCAGTTCGGCGAGCCGCCGGTCGAGGTCGGCCTGCATCGCCCGGGCCTGCCCGGCGCCGACCGCGTTCGGGTCCCCGCCCGGCCGACTGCCGGCGGGCCGCCGGGCGGCGGCACCGGCCGCCCCGGCCGCATCGGCGCCGCCGTCCGCGCACCCGGCCACCGCGGCGGCCGGAGCCGCGGCGGCGCGGTGTGCGGCCGGAGCCGCGAACTGGCTCAGGCCGGCCGCGGCGACCAGCGCGGCGGCGCAGGGGAACAGGCGGGGGGCACGCGAGCGCACCCGGGCAGTACGGCGCATCAGCGCTCCTGACGGGGGAGTTGACGTGGTCTCGGCCGCGTGCCGGGCCTGCTCCGGCCGGACCCGCCGGCGCCCGGCGCGGACTCGCCGAGACTACGACGCCGTGAAGTCGATCTCCCGCAGGGCGCGCGCGGCGGCCCGGTCGAGTACCACGGCCGACGCACAGCCGGCCGGCAGCCGGCCGGCCTCCAGGATCCGGTGGCGCAGCCGGGCGACCGCGGCCAGGTGCCGGGCGAAGGCGTAGCGCGAGACGCCGCGCCGGCGCCGCCGCTGCCCGTCCAGGGCCTCGGCCGGGTCGGCGTCGAGCAGCAGCAGGTGCACCCGGCGGCCCTGCCGGGCGGCGGCGCGGACCAGCCAGGCCCGCACCCAGGGCTGGGTGCCGCAGTCGTGCACGGCGAGCGGCCCGCCGTCCAGGACGGCGCGGCGCAGCCGCCGGTAGTGGGCGAGCCGGGCCAGCGGGCGGTAGAGCGCGTACGGCAGGCGGCCGGGCAGCCTGGCCGCGTACTCCTCGCGGACCAGCTGGGAGTCGATCAGCGGGGCGCGGACGCAGCGGCGCATCAGGGTGCTCTTGCCGCTGCCGGGCAGGCCGGTGACGACCAGCAGGTCCCCGGCGGGGTAGCGCAGGACCGCCGGCCCGGGCCCGCGCAGCTCGTGCCGGGCGGGCGGGTCGTGCGGCGCGGGCAGGACGACGCGCTCCCCGGCGGTGCGCGGCGGCGGCACCCTCGGCGCCGCCGCCGTCCGCACCGTTCTCGTCCCGCCCACCCGGTCTCCCCCCGCCGTTCCCTTCCAAGGAGCATGGCGCATTCCCAAGAACGAGTAAAGGGCGGAGGTCGGGGCGGGTACGGACGACCCCGGCCGGGTCCGGGCCGCCGGGCGTTCGGACCGCCGACGGGCCCCGGGCGCGCCTCAGGCGAGCTGCGGGGCGATCCGGGAGGCGATCAGCTCCAGGTGGTCGAGGTCGTCCAGGTCGAGGATCTGGAGGTAGATCCGCTCGCTGCCGACGGCCGCGTACCGGCCGATCTTCTCGGCGACCTCGTCCGGGGTGCCGGCCAGCCCGTTCTCCTTGAGCTCGTCGACGTCGCGGCCGATCACGGCGGCCCGGCGGGCGACCTCGGCGTCGTCCCGGCCGACGCAGGCGACCAGGGCGCTGGAGTAGACCAGGTCGTCGGCCGCGCGCCCGGCCCGCTCGACGGCGGCGCGGACCCGGCCGAACTGGGCGGCGGTGTCGTCCACCGAGGCGAACGGCAGGTTGAACTCGTCGGCGAAGCGGGCGGCCAGGGCCGGGGTCCGCCGGGGGCCGTGCCCGCCGACCAGCACCGGGACGTGCTCCTGGACGGGCTTGGGCAGCGCGGGCGAGTCGGTCAGCGTGTAGTACTCGCCCGCGAAGTCGAAGGTGTCGCCGAGCTTGGTCCGCCACAGCCCGGTGATGATCGCCAGCTGCTCCTCCAGCCGACCGAACTTCTCCTTCGGGAAGGGGATGCCGTACGCGGTGTGCTCGGCCTCGTACCAGCCTGCGCCGAGGCCGAACTCGACCCGGCCGCCGCTCATCGCGTCCACCTGGGCGACCTGGATCGCGGTGACGCCCGGCAGCCGGAAGGTGGCGGCGGTCATCAGCGTGCCCAGGCGGATGGTGCTGGTGTCGCGGGCGAGGCCGGCCAGGGTGATCCAGGCGTCGGTGGGCCCGGGCAGGCCGTCGACGTCGCCCATCTTCAGGTAGTGGTCGGAGCGGAAGAAGGCGCTGAAGGCCCCGAGCTCCTCGGCGGTGCGGGCCACCTTGAGGAGGGTGTCGTAGCTCGCGCCCTGCTGGGGTTCGGTGAAGATGCGGAGATCCATGCCGGCCATTCTGGTACGGAGCACCCCGTGATCGGCAGAGCGAACCGGACGGGACACGGACCGTCGCCGCGGCGGGCGGTGGCGCGGGCGGGGTGGCCAAGGTCTCAGCACGGAACCGTCACGGGCGTCCGTTCCGGCTCCGGGGCTCGCCTAACGTGGACGGATGTTCGCCACCTCCGACGATTCCTTCCGGCGCTCCCCCGACGAGCCGGCCGGCTGTCCGCTGCCCGGCATCGTGACGGCCTTCACGCCCCGCCTGGCCGAGTTCGCCTTCGAGCCCGGTTTCGTCGCGGCGGTCGACCAGCACGCGGCGATGCTGCGGGAGCTGCTGTACGCGCAGGGACCGGAGCTGGCGCCCCGGCCCCTGGACCGTGAGGAGTTGTCGGACTACGCGCTGGGCTTCGTCGACGCGCTCGACGAGATCGGCTGGCGGGAGCCGGTCGGCTACGACTACGCCGTCATGCGGCTCACCGCGATCTGCTGGCTGGTGCGCGAGCAGGGCCTGCTGGAGGTCTGAGCCCCGGCAGGCCCTGCCCGGCGACCGGCGGTGGTGGCGGCTACCGATTCTGGTCGCCCTCGATGCCCGGCGCGGGCGGGGTGCCCGGACCGGTCTGGGTGGTCGGCCGGACCGGCTGGTTGGACAGCGCGTCGGAGCGGCCGGCCTGGTAGGCGCTGCCGCGCAGCCGGGCGGTCTCCCGTTCGGCACCGTCCAGCCACCGCTCCCAGCGCTGGCGCATCGGCAGGATCAGGCCGCCGCCGACGCCGACCACCAGCACGCCGGCGATGGTGGCGAGCACGGCGATCAGCACCGGGGTCGTGATCGCGGTGGCGATCCCGACCTGGCCCAGCGCGGCGATCACACCGAGGCCGACGATGAACGCCCAGACCGTGGTGGCGACCACCCGGCCGTACGAGGCGCCGGACAGCGAGTTGCCCACGATGTCCCGCACGCCGTTGGCGATGGCCATCGCGACCACCAGGATCACGACGGCGACGACGGCCCTGGGCAGCCAGGCGACGATGCTGTGGATCATCACGCTGATCGGGTTCGGACCGAAGACTCCGAACGCCAGCTGCAGGGCCATCAGCAGGACGATGTAGTAGACGACCTTGCAGACGATGCCGGTCATGTCGTACGTGGAGCCGGCCAGCCGGGCGGCCATCCCCGACCGCTCGGCGACCCGTTCCGAGCCGAGCCTGCGCATCACCCGGTCGAGGACCTTGGCGATGGCCTTGGCCACGATCCAGCCGATGAACAGGATCACCAGGAAGGCGATGAACTGCGGGACGACCTTGGCGATCTTGGACCAGGCCTGGGTGAAGCCCGACCCGAAGTCGACGGACAGAGCGAGCTGCTGAGCCACGGAGTCCTCCACTCGGTGACACGGCGCCACGAGCGGGCGCTTGCGGCCCCCCACCCTTCGTGAATAGCAGGCGCCCGCTCCGGCCGCGCGCGCCCGGTGTCCGGGATGGTTCCCTCGGGTGAACGGTCCGGCCGTCCGCACGCGTACAGTGGCGGTCCGGGGGGACGGGCCACGGGCGGGACGGACGGGACGGGACGGTGCGGCAGTGAGCGGTACGGCGGCGGAGCGCGCGGTGGGCCACCGGGCGCTGCACTGGCAGGTCCGGCCGGACGCGGCCCGGGCCGCCGTCCTGGTGCTGCACGGCGGCGAGGAGCACAACTTCTCCCGGCCCGGACGCCTCAACCTCCCGCTGCTGCGGATGCACGGCTTCCTGCGCGGGCTCACCAGGGCGACCGCGGACGCCGGCGTCGCCATCGGGACCGTCCGCTACCGCCACCGCGGCTGGAACGGCGAACGGGCCGATGCCGCACAGGACGCGACCGCCGCGCTCGACGAACTGACCGCGCTGCTCGGGCCGGTGCCGACGGTGCTGGTCGGCCACTCGATGGGCGGGCGCGCCGCGCTCCGGGCCGGCGGGCACCCGTCCGTCACCGGCCTGGTCGCCCTCGCACCGTGGTGCCCGGCCGAGGACCCGTGCGAGCAGCTCGCCGGACGCGACGTGCTGATGCTGCACGGCGACCGCGACACCGTCACCCCGCCCGCCGACACCCGCGCCTTCGCCGCCCGCAGCCGCGCCGCGGGCGCCAGGGTCTGCGGATACACCGTCACCGGCAGCGGCCACGCCATGCTCCGGCGGATCCCCGACTGGCACCGCGCCACCACCCGGCTGACCACCGCCCTGCTCGGCCTCCAGCCGCTCCCCGCCGAGACCGCCTCCGCCCTCGCCCTCCCGACCGCCTCCCGCGAGGCCCTCACCCTCGCCCTGCCGCCCCAGCCGCGCCGCGCACCGGCCCTGCCGGCGAACGTCTGACGGGACGGGCCCCGCGGAGCGGCGGTACCGGGCGCCCGTCCGGGCCGGAGGTGCGGGCTGCCCGTCCGGGCCGGCGGCCGGTGCGGCCCGCGAAGGCGGTCCGCCCGGGCGGGGAGGTGCCGGCGTGCTCAGCCGGTGGCCGCCTTGGCCCCGTCGGGCGAGACGCAGGGGGACTCGAAACCGACCTTCAGCGTGGCCGGCCAGTTGTCGCCGTCCGAGACGGAGGCCTTGAAGCCGTTGTCCGGGTTGGTGAGGACGATCACACCGGGCCTGCTGTCGGTGACCCGGAACCCGGCCACGACGAGGTGGCCGCGGAAGGCGTCGAAGATCGTGTCGTGGTGATCGGCCGGAATGTCCCGCAGGAAGCGGTAGGTGACGGCCTTGACCCGGCCGTCCGGCTCCGAGGGGGCGCCCTTCTTGAAGCACTTCTCCTCGCCGTCGCGGTCGACCACCGGCGAGATCGGCTTGGGGAAGGCGAGGAAGGTCTCGGAGAAGTACTGGTCGGTCTTCTGCTTGGCCTGGGCGCTGGTCAGCGCCGCGTCGGACGAACCGGAGCAGGAGGTGGCCGCCAGCAGGACGGCGCCGGCCGACAGGGCCGACCGCACGGCGCGAGCACGGGGGAAAGCAACGGTCACCGCATGATCCTTGAGGGGTGTGTGGGCTCCTGGGGTCGCGACTGATCCTAGACCGTGTGCCAGAGGGCTCCGGCGAAGACCGCCGTCACCCAGGTCCACAGCACGCAGAGACCGAGGTGGGCGACGGTGCGCAGGCGGTCTCCGCGCCACAGCCGGGGCGAGAAGTAGGCGAACTCGAAGAGCCAGCGCAGGCCCCAGAAGAGGGTCTGGCCCGCCAGCAGGGCGGTGCCGAGCCGGCCGCCCGCCAGCAGGTCGGGGGCCAGGCAGAGCGGGAGCAGGCCGAGCAGGGCGCAGGCGAGGCCGATGAAGAAGAGGTGGGCGTAGGAGACCTGCCGGGTCAGCAGGGTGGTGCCGGACAGGTCGGCGGGCCAGCCGATGGCGCGGGGCAGCACCGCGTGGACCAGGCCGAGAGTCACGAGGGCGGCACCGACCAGGCGCAGCTGGGCCTCCAGGGTGACCAGCCCGGTCATGACGCGGCCTTCCGGAAGGCGAAGGCGGTGACCAGGCCGGCGATCCGGCGCTCGGCGGCCGGGTGCAGGCCCGCCTCGGCGGCGTGCCGCAGCCAGGTGGCGCGGGGCAGGAAGTGCCAGGCGCCGGGACCGTAGACGGCGGTGTTGGCGGCGTCCCGCAGGTGCTCGACCAGCAGCAGGGTGCCGCCGGGGCGCAGGCTGCGGGCGGCCTCGGCGAACAGGGCGGTGCGGTCGGCGGGCCGGCGCAGCTCGTGGGCGGCGAAGACGGCGAACACGGTGTCCAGGGCGCCGGTCGCGGCGGGCAGGGCGTCCGGGCGGGCCGGGATGCCGCCGGGGGCGGGCGGGGCGTGGCGGCGGGCGCGGCGGATCGAGCCGCTCGTGGTCAGCGCGGGGTCGTACAGGTCGGCGAGCCGTCCGCGGGCACCGGGGTGGCGGGCGGCGATCGGGCGGCTGGCCTCGTCCAGGCCGGTGCTGATCACCAGGTGGTCGCCGGGGCCGTCGGGCAGCAGCTCCGGCAGCCAGTCGTAGCGGTGGAGTGCGGAGCGGTCGTAGACGCACCAGGTGGCGAGGGTGCTGACGGCGAGGTATCCGGCGGCGGTGGCGGCGACCGCCCGGGCGAGCACGGCGGCGGGGCCCGGCCGTCGGCCGGCCAGCGCCCCGCCGACGGCGACGGTGAGCGCGCCGGCGGCGTACATCGGCCAGTTGTAGCGGACGACCTCGCGCACACCGGACGGGCGGGGGCCGTCGGTCCGGGCCGTGGACGGGCACAGGGCGGCGGAGCAGGCGGCGAACGGGCGGGCGGCGAGCGGGCGGGCGGCGGACGGGCGGGCGGCGGACGGGCCGGGCCCGGCCGGGGCGGGGGCGGTCATCGGGCGGCTCCGGTGAGGTGGCGGCGCTCTCCGGCGTGCCAGCCGTAGTCGAGGCCGGCGACGTGGAAGGCGTTGGCGAGCAGGGGTCGGCTGCCGGCCAGCGGGCCGTGGTCGAAGAAGGTGAGCCGGGGCACCTCGACGGCCACCGGGACCGGGTCCCAGTGGGCGCGGGTGGCCTTGACCACGATCATCGAGCGGGTCTGCGGCTCGTACTCGAAGGTGTAGGGCAGCGGGCCGGCGAAGCGCCGCGCGGCCCGGGCGTCCGCGAACGGGCTGCCCGACGGGAGGGCGGCGGGGGCGCCGCCGAGGTCGGCGCGCACGTGCAGGTCGGCGCGGCCGTCGCCGCTGACCACCTTGAACTCCAGGGTGTCGCCGACCACCCGGGTGCCGATCCGGGCGTGCCGGTAGTGGTAGCGGGAGAAGGCGTTGCCGCCGAGCGCCATCATCCGGCTGTCGGTGTCCGAGCGCAGGATGCGCAGGCCGCGCATGGTGCGGCCGCCGGGGGTCGGGAAGCGGGTGAAGACCCGGTAGCCGGTCAGGATGAAGTCCCGGCCGAGGCGGGCGGGCAGCGCGGCCGGGCGCAGTGCCCGGGTGTCCACGACGGCGGCGGCGACGAAGCCGTGCTCGGTGCCGTCGGGGTCGGTGTAGGTGTCGAGGGCGAGGCCGGGCGGCACCAGCGGGGCGAGCAGCCGGGGCGGCAGGGCGTAGGTGAGGACGAGCGAGTGCGCGAAGTGGGTGCGCATCGCGAAGGGGTGGCGTTGCAGCAGGTGTCGCACGGTCGACTCCGGGGTCGGGTACGGGGGTTCGGAGCGTGACGGGGCAGCACGGGACCGCCTTCCGCCGCAGGCCGCGGTGGGGTGTCCTCGCGCGCCCTCATCATGGCGCACGACTTTGAACACGTTCAACTCGGGGTGGGAGCCGGTACGGCGGGGGTACGCGAACGGCCGGGACCGCACGGAGTGCCCGGCTGCCGGACCGGACACCCGGCGGGCAGCCGTCCCGGGGGGCTCATGTTCCCGAACGGACCACCCGTGGCTGCGTCCCGCTCCCCCCGTGCGAGTGGTTTCGTTCTCCGGAATGGCCTCGGAGACGGTCGGTGGACGGATGATCCGTCCCATGGCCGTGCTGGACGGCCCGGGAAGGACGGTTCGGGACGATGAGCACGACGCGGCGTTCGCTGCTGGGCGCGGCGCTGGGCGCCCCGCTCCTGGGGTGGCTCACCGGGACGGCGGCCGGTGCCGTTGACGGCGGCGCCGACCGCTCCGGAAACCTGGGAACGCTCTCCAACGGCTGGGTCGAGGTGCGCTGGACCCCGGAGGCGCAGGCCCAGCTGGACCGCTTCCACGCGATGGTGGACGTCGTCGCCCCGGCCCGTATGGTGATGGACCGCCACGGCCCGGCCGTCCACCTGCCGATCCGCTCGGCCGTGGGCGACCCGTCCCTCGCGAACCCGCCGAAGGCGCACGGCGACGGGGCACTGGACGGCGGGGTGTCCGTCCGCACCTCCCGGGGCGACTACCGGGTGGTGAACCTGGCCGGCGCGATCAAGGACGGCCTGGGTTCCGGCCGGTGCGAGGTCGGCGGGGCGGAGATGGGGCACCGCTCGGCCTTTCGCTGCGGCCTCACGGAGGGCAAGCTGACCGCCGATCCGGTACCGGCCGGGCACCCGATCAAGGTCCGGCTCACCGGGGTGCCGCTGCGCCCCACCCAGGAGGCGGTGGACGCGTACACCGCGAACTTCGGCACGCACCCCGTGACCGTGGACACGGTGCTGGCGTACGTCACGGCCCAGGGAACGTACACCCCTCCTCCCCCGGCGGCGGCGCAGGAGCAGCACTCGTAGGGGGCTTCCGGGACTGCTGGGACTGCTGGGACCGTTGGGACGGCGCGGACGGCCCCGACGGCTGCGGCTGCGGCTGCCCGGGTTGCTGCGACTGCCGGGACTGGGCGGGCACGCCCCCGCCGAAGCGGCGCTCGCGGGCCGCGTAGGCGCGGACGGCACCGCGCAGCCGGGCCAGGTCGTAGTCGGGCCACGGCGTGGGGTCGAACAGCAGCTCGGCATAGGCGAGTTGCCAGGGCAGGAAGTTGCTGATCCGCTGCTCCCCCGAGGTGCGGATCAGCAGGTCGACGTCCGGGAGGTCCGGAAGGTACAGGTGCCGGGCGAGGTCGGCCGGGCCGATCGCCTCCGGACGGATCCCCCCGGCCACCGCCTCGGCGGCCAGGCCCCGGGCCGCGGCGGCCAGTTCCTCCCGTCCGCCGTAGTCCACGCAGACCGTCAGGGTCAGCGTGCCGTTGTTGGACGTCATGCTCTCCACCAGCGCGATCGCGGAGGCCAGCGACTCGTCCACCCGGTCCCGCCGGCCGCACCACCGGATCCGCACCCCGAGCGCGTGCAGGCCCTCCGCACCGCGGGTGAGGCCGTCGGCCAACGAGTCGAACAGCGCGGTCAGCTCCTCGGGCGGGCGGTCCCAGTTCTCGGTGGAGAACGCGTACAGGCTCAGGTGGCGGATGCCCAGCCGCAGTGCCGCGTTGACCAGGCGCAGGGCGGCCCGCTGCCCCGCCTGGTGGCCGTGCCGGGCGGGCAGTCGGCGGGCCTCGGCCCAGCGGCGGTTGCCGTCCATGATCACGGCGACGTGGGCGGGCGCCCCCTCGGCAGGCGCGGGCCGGGCGCGACGGCAGGGAGTGGCGCCGTCGGAGCTCAGCGGAGTGAGGCCCTCGGACAGGACGCGCGAGCGCGCCAGGGTCACTTCGTCGTACTGCAGCTGGGCGCCGAGCAGCAGGGTGTGCAGGAACGGGCGGCAGCCGGGGGCGGCGAGCCAGGTGACGGGCAGGGCCTGCTCCAACAGCCGGTGCAGCTGCGCCTGCTGACCCTCGACCAGCGTGTCCAGGGCGGCCCGGTGGCGTCCCCCGGGATCGGGTCGGCCGAGGTCGGCGACGGTCAGACCGAGCCGGCGCAGCTCCTCCTGCGGCAGGTAGCAGCGGCCGGCCGCGAGGTCGAGCGGGAGGTCCTCCAGGATGTCGGCCAGCTGGCAGGCCTCCCCCAGCGCGGACAGCGCGTCCGCCGCCCGTGGGACCCGCGCCCCCAGCAGCGGGGCCCACAGCTCGGTGATCGTCCCCGCGACGCCGCGCAGGTGGCGGCGCTGGTCCGCACGGTTCTCGAAGGCCGGTGGGTGGGCCCCGTCGGCCCTGGTGGCGTCCAGGAACTCCTCGACCAGCGCCGGGTCCAGCTCCCACCGGCGCACGGTGTCCACGAAGGCCCGACGCAGCGGGTGCTCGCTGCGGCCGGCCGCCAGCTCGGCCAGGGTCTCGGCCCGCCAGCGGGCGAACCGACGCAGCCGCTCGGCGGGGGCGGCCTGGGCCCGGCCGTTGCGGGCGCCGGCGTCAGGGGCGCCGGCATCAGGGATGTCGGTGTCACGGGCGCCGGCGTCGTCGGCGATCCGGTCGGACCGGGAGGCGAAGCCGTTGACGGCGTGGAAGTACGGCCGCACCTCGGGCGGCAGTGTGTCGCTGATCGCCCGCAGCGAGGCCTGGTGGCCGGCCACCTCCTGCTCGCAGACCCGGTACGACTCCGCCAGCTCCGGCGGGCCGCCCACGGCCGCCGCCCCGTTCCCCGCCATGCCCGTTCCCCGCCCTCCGCCGACACCGTGCGCGGACTGGTCAACGAGGCGGGGGCGGATCGGTGGCGTTTGCGGGCGCCGTCGGCGCCCCGGACCGCCACGGCTGACCGCCACGGCTGACCGCCTCGGCGGGCGGTCCGGCAAGGCGGTCCGGCCGAGGTTCCGCCCGGGCCCGCCGAGGGCCCGCGCCGAATCCGCCCCGGATCCCGTCCGGGCTCAGCCGAGGTCGGCCGGGGACTCCACCACCACGCCGTACAGGTCGCCGATCGTCGCCAGCGCGGCGCGGTGGACCTGGGCGGCCGTCAGCCCGGTGCCGCCCGACTCCAGCGGGCGAGTGGCGCAGGCGGCGGCCACGACGGTCGGGCGGTTGCCGCGCAGGAAGGCGCCGGCCGTGGTGAAGGCGACGCACATGTGGGTCATGAATCCGGCGACGACGACGTCCCGGTGGCCGGCCGCGTCGAGCAGTTCTCCCAGGTCGGTGCCGACGAAGGCGTCCGGGGCCTGCTTGACCACCACCCGCTCGCCCTCGGCCGGGGCCACGCTCGGGTGGATCCGCCCGATCTCGGCCCGGATGTCGTACGGGGTGCCCTCGCCACCGTCGTTGATCACGTGGATCACGGTGGAGCCGGCTTCCCGGGCCCGGGCGAGCAGGTCGGCGCCGGCGTCCAGCGCCTCCTGCCAGCCCGCCAGTTCCATCACGCCGCGCACATAGGTGTTCTGGTAGTCGATCATGATCAGGGTCGAGTCGCCGAGCACGGCGGGCTTCTCGTCGAGGCCGTTGAGGGTGCGCAGGGTCGTGGTGGGCACGGGGTACCGCCTTCACGGTCGGGAGTCGGGGATCTCGCGGGCCACTGCGGGTGCGGCCGGCCCTGAAAACGCTACGGGCGGCGCTCGGGTGTCGGCAATGTCGGCTAACCTGCAGATTCCGACATCGAGCAGGAACGACGAGGAGGGAAGCGGTGCCCGCACCCGCTGCGCAACGGCTGATCGTCATCGTGCTGTTCGAGGGCGTCGACCTGCTCGACGTGACCGGCCCGCCCGAGGTGTTCTCGCTGGTCCGCCGGGAGACCGGCGACGCGACCGGCTACCGGGTCGTCCTCGCCGCCGAGACGGCGGAGCCGGTCACCACCGCGGCGGGCGTGCGCATCCTGCCCGACCTCACCTTCGACGAGGCCGCCCGGAGCCGGATCGACACCCTGCTGGTGCCGGGCTCGGTCGAGGTGGACGACCACCGCCGGGTCCGCGCGCTCGCCGACCCGGCGGTGGTGGACCGGGTCCGCACGCTGGCCGCCCGCTCGCGCCGGGTGGCCAGCGTCTGCGTCGGCGCGCACCTGCTCGCCGCCGCCGGGCTGCTGGACGGGCGGCGTGCCACCACCCACTGGTCCACGGCCGGCCAGCTCGCCGAGGAGCACCCGGAGGTCGAGGTCGATCCGGACCCGATCTTCATCCGCGAGGGCGAGGTCTGGACGGGTGCGGGCATCAGCGCCTGCCTGGACCTGTCGCTCGCGTTGGTCGCCGAGGACTTCGGCGAGGAGCTGGCCCTGCGGGTCGCCCGCCAGCTCGTCATGTACCTCAAACGGCCCAGCGGCCAGAGCCAGTTCAGCGTCCCGCTGGAGCCCGTCTCGACCACCCGGCGGATCGAGGAGCTGCGCCACCACATCCTGCGCAATCTCGCCGGGCCGCTCACCGTCCCGGACCTCGCGGCCCACGCCCACGTCGGCGAACGGCAGTTGACCCGGATCTTCAAGACCGAGCTGGGCACCACCCCGAGCGCCTACGTCGAGTCCGCCCGGGTCGAACTCGCCCGCCACCGCCTGGAGTCCACCGACGCGACGCTCGACCGCATCGCCACCGCCTGCGGCTTCGGCACCGTCGACACCCTGGTGCGCGCCTTCCGCCGCCGCCTCGGCACCACGCCGACCGACTACCGGCAGCGCTTCCGTACGACAGCGACGGCGACAGCGACGGCGACGGCCGTCAGGGCAGCCGGACGGTGAACACGGTGCGGCCGGGCCGGCTCGCCACCGCCACCGTGCCGCCGTGCGCCCCGACCACGGCCCGGACGATCGCCAGGCCGAGCCCGGTCGAGCCGGTGGCGCGGGAGCGGGCCCGGTCACCCCGGACGAAGCGCTCGAAGACCCGGTCGACCAGCTCCGGCGCGATCCCCGGGCCGTCGTCCGTGACGCTCAACTCCACCTGGCCGTCCGGCCGTTCGAGGCAGAGCCGGACCTCGCTGCCGGGCGGGGTGTGGGTCCGGGCGTTGGCCAGCAGATTCGCCACCACCTGGCTCAACCGGTGCTCGTCGCCGCGCACCAGCACCGGCTCCTCGGGCAGGGCGAGCCGCCAGCGGTGGTCCGGCCCGGCGGCGCGGGCGTCGGCCACCGCGTCGAGGGCGATCCGGGTCAGGTCCACCTCCTCCTCGGCCAGCGGGCGGCCGGCGTCCAGCCGGGCGAGCAGCAGCAGGTCCTCGACGATCGCCCCCATCCGCAGCGCCTCGGCGTCGATCCGCTCCAGCGAGTGCCGGACCGGCGCCGGGACCGGCCCGGGGTGGCGCAGCGCCAGCTCGGCGTGGCCGCGGACCGCCGCGACCGGAGTGCGCAGCTCGTGGCTGGCGTCGGCGGCGAAGCCCCGCAACCGCTCCTCCACCGCGTGCCGGCGCGCCAGCGCGTCGCCGACATGCCCGAGCATCCGGTTGAGCGCCGCGCCGACCCGGCCGACCTCGGTGCGCGGGTCGTCGTCCGGCACGCGTTCGGCGAGCATCACCTCGCCGCTGGCGAGCGGCAGCGCGCTGACCCGCTCGGCCGTGCCCACCACCCGCCGCAGCGGGCGCAGCGAGAAACCCACCCAGGCGGCCCCGGCCGCGCCCGCCGCGGTGGCGGCGATCGCGAAGACGGTGAGCTCCAGGATCTCCAGCCGCTCGACGGTGTCCTCGGCCGGGCGCAGCGGCAGGCCGCTGACCAGCACGTCGCCGTCCCGCCCGGCGACCGCGCGGACCCGGTAGTGACCGAGGGCCCGGCCGAGGTCGAGGGTTCGGGCCGGGCCGTCGACGGGCAGGGCGGCCAGCGCGTGCTGCTGCTCGGGGGTGAAGGCGACCCGGTCGTCCTCGTTCCCGGGGTCGTCCACGTCGTCGGCGTCCCCGTCGACCACGCCCGCGGCGGTGACCCGCCCGCCCAGCAGCCGTACGCCGAGGGTGCCGGGGGTCTGGGCCCGGGTGTCGGGGCCTGCGCCGTGGCCGGTGTGCTCCAGGCTCGCGGCGTAGCGGCCGCCGGTCTCGGCGAGCTGCTGGTCCAGGCGGTCCACCAGGAAGTGGCGCAGTGCGGTGGTGGTGGCGAAACCGACGGCGGCACAGGTGGCGACGAGCAGCACCAGCAGGCCGGCGGTCAGCCGGGCGCGCAGGGTTCGGGGCACCAGCCGGGCGACGTGCGACCTCGCGCCGCGGAACCGGCTGCCCCGCGTCATGTCGCGGCCTTGATCAGGTACCCCGCGCCGCGCACCGTGTGGATCATCGGACTGCGGCCCGCGTCCACCTTCTTGCGCAGGTAGCTGATGTACAGCTCCACGATGTGCGCCTGCCCGCCGAAGTCGTACGACCAGACGGCGTCCAGGATCTGCGCCTTGCTGAGCACCTGCCGGGGGTGACGCATCAGGTGGGCGAGCAGCGCGTACTCGGTCGGGCTGAGCTCGACCGTCTCCCCGCCCCGGGTGACCTCGCGGGCCCGGTCGTCCAGCACGAGGTCGCCGAGCACCAGCGCGTGCGGCGGCGGCTGCCCGGCCGCGGCGGCCGGAGCGGCCCGGCGCAGCAGGCCGCGCAGCCGGACCACCACCTCGGCCAGGCTGAACGGTTTGGTCACGTAGTCGTCGCCGCCGGCCGCGATGCCGGCGATCCGTTCCTCGACGGCGTCCCGGGCGGTCAGGAAGAGCACCCGCACCTCGGGCTGCTCGGCGTGGATACGGCGCAGCACCTCCAGGCCGTCGAGGTCGGGCAGCATCACGTCGAGCACCACGGCGTGCGGCCGCCAGGCCGCGGCGGTCTCGACGGCGGCCAGGCCGGTGGTCGCGCCGCGTGCCTGCCAGCCCTCGTAGCGGACGGCTCCGCAGACCACCTCGACCAGGTCCGGCTCGTCGTCGACGACCAGGACCCGCCAGTCCGGGCGGTCGGCGGTCTCGTCCATGGGGGCTCCTCGCGTCGGGTGCTGCGCAGTGGTCATCCTGGCCGGTCCCGATGAGAAACCGGTGAGACCCCGGAGAACGGTTCGTGAGCAGACACGCCCACCCTGACCTGCCCTGATCCCCTCACCGGCGGGCCCCGGGACCGGCCCGGTTCAGAGCCCGCTCAGAGCTTGCGGTGCGATCGTTGGCGGCCTCGGCGGCACTCGCCGCCGGGCTCCGAGGAGGATCCGATGACCACTGCCGCCGCCCCGAAGCCGCGGCCCGGGCCCCGGCGGGCACCCGACCGCCCGGGCCACCGGGCGGCGCCGCGTCCGCCGTTCGCCCTCGACCCGCGCGCGGCGCTCGGCCTGATCGCCGCGGGCGTGCTCGGCGTGCTCGCGCTGTGGTGGACGGGCACCCCGGCCGTGGTCGGCGCGGACGGCTGGCTGACCGGCGCAGGCCGGATCACCGGGCTGCTGGCCGGCGGTGCCGCGCCGGTGCTGCTCCTGCTGATGGCCCGGCTGCCGCCGGTGGAGCGCGGGATCGGTGCCGACCGGCTAGCACGCTGGCACGCCTTCGGCGGGCGCTGGACGGTGGCCCTGGTCACGGTGCACGTGCTGACGGTCGTCCAGGGCTACGCGCTGACCGACGGACGCGGGCCGATCGGTGAGGGCGTCGAGATCGTCTTCCACTACCCCGAGATGCTCAAGGCCACCCTGGGCACCCTTCTGCTGCTCGGCACCGGCGCCGTCTCCGCCCGGATCGCACGCCGCCGTCTCCCGTACGAGGCCTGGTACTACCTGCACCTGGCGACCTACCTCGCGGTGGCGCTGGCCTTCGCCCACCAGCTGGCGACCGGCGCCGACCTGGGCGGCGGCCCCGGCCGGGCGGCCTGGTACGCGCTCTACTTCGGCACCGCGGCGCTGCTCGGCTGGTACCGGCTGCTGCGCCCGTGGCTGCTCGACCGGCGGCACGGCCTGACCGTCACCGAGGTACGGCCGGAGGGCCCCGGGGTGGTGTCACTGTTCCTGCGCGGGCGGCGGCTGGACGAACTCCGCGCCGAGCCCGGCCAATTCTTCCGGCTCCAGTTCCAGGCGCCCGGGCTGCGCTGGGCCGCCAACCCGTACTCACTGTCCGCGCCGCCGCACCCGCACTTCCTGCGCTTCACCGTCAAGGACCTCGGCGGGCACAGCGCCGCGGTGGCCGCCCTGCGCCCGGGAACCCGGGTGCGCGCCGAGGGCCCGTACGGGGCGTTCACCGGGCGGGGGCTGCGGCAGCGCCGGGTGCTGCTGCTCGGCGCCGGGGTGGGGATCACCCCGCTGCGCGCCCTCTTCGAAACCCTGCCGGGCGAGCTGACGCTGATCCAGCGGGCCCGGCGGCCGCAGGACGTGCTGTTCCGGGCGGAGCTGGCCGAGGTCGCCCGGCGGCGCGGCGCGGCGGTGCACGAGTTGCTCGGCCCGCGCGAGCAGGTCGGCGACCTCGGGGCCGCGCTGGCCCGGCTGGTCCCGGACCTCGCCGAGCACGAGGTCTACCTGTGCGGCCCGGACGCCCTGACCGAGGAGGCCGTCCGCGCGCTGCGGGCGGCGGGGGTGCGGCCGGGGCGCATCCACCACGAGAGCTTTTCCTTCTGAAGCCTTTCCTTCCGAAGCTTTTCGTTCTGAGCCCATTCGGCTCGCCCCCGAGCACCCGAGGAGCGTCCATTCCATGCGCCGAGCCGTCGTCACCAGCGCCGCCACCGCGGCCGGGGTGGTCCTGCTGCTGTCCCTCAAACCGCACGAGGCCGCCGGGCCCGCCCCGGTGATCGGCTCGGGGCCGGGCACCGGCACCGGCCAGGGCACCGCCGCCGACTCCGGCACCGGGTCCGAGGGCTCGGCACCGTCGAACGCCCCGGCGCCCTCCGTCTCCGCACCCGCGTCCGCGTCCGCGTCCGCACCCGCCGCGGGCGCCCCCCGGAAGGTCAGCGGGGACACCGTCAACACCCGCTACGGCCCGGTGCAGGTCCAGGTCACCCTGGCCGGCAGCAGGATCACCGCCGTCGACGTGGTCACGTACCCGAGCGCCGAACGGCGCGACCGCGAGATCAACACCTCCGCGCTGCCGGTCCTCAACCAGGAGGCGATAGCCGCGCAGAGCGCCCGGATCGACGTGGTCAGCGGCGCGACGTACACCAGCGACGGCTACGTCCGCTCCCTGCAGAGCGCCCTCGACCGGGCCAAGGGCTGAGGCGCCCGTGCTGCGCCACGCCGAGCCCGTGATGGGCACCGTCTTCTCGGTCACCGTCCGCGACCCCGCCCCCGGGACCCCGGCCGTGCTGGAACGGATCGCGGAGCGGCTGCACCGGATCGACGCGGTGTTCTCGACGTACCGGCCGGACAGCGACATCAGCCGCCTCGACCGGGGCGAACTCGCCCTGGACGACTGCGATCCGGAGGTCCGCACCGTGCTGGCCGCCTGCCGGGAGGTGGCCGCCGAGACCGACGGCTACTTCACCGAGCGACCGGGCGGCCGGCTCGACCCCAGCGGCTGGGTCAAGGGCTGGGCGGTCGAGCAGGCGGCCGACCTGCTGCGCTCCTCCGGCTCCCGGCAGTACTGCGTCAGCGGCGGCGGAGACGTGCAGAGCGCCGGCGGACCGTGGCGGATCGGCATCGCCGACCCCCGGCGACCGGGTCTGCTGGCCGCCGTCCTGGCCGGCCACGACCTGACCGTGGCCACCTCCGGCACCGCCGAGCGCGGCGCGCACATCCTCGACCCGCACACCGGCCGCCCGGCCTGCGCCCTGGCCTCGCTCACCCTGGTCGGCGCCCCGGGCACCGGCATCGCCCGCACCGACGCCTGGGCCACCGCCGCCTTCGCCATGGGCCCGGACCGCGCCCTCGCCTGGGCCGCCCGCCGACCCGGCATCGAGGCCCTGGCCGTGCTGCCGGACGGCTCGAAGCGCTGGACCCCGGGCCTGCCCGGGCACCTCCCGGCGAGCGGGCCGGCGGACTGGCGCACCGCCGTCGGCTGACCGGGCCGGGCCCGGCACACGGGTTCCTCGTGGGCCGCGCCTCCCCGCGCGAAACGGCGCCCGCTCCATGCGGAACTGCGCCCACTCCGCGCGGAACGCCCGTCCCGGGGAGGCGAGTTCCGGCCTACGCCCGCTCCTGCTGCGCCGCCCGCCAGGCCTCCCAGGCCACCAGCGGCGCGAGGTACGACCAGCGCCGCGAACCGTCCGGGCAGGTGCCGCCCTCGATCAGCTCGGAGACCGTCCGGCGGGTGAACGGCACCCAGACGGCCATGTCGTGCTCGAAGGTGCTGTGGCAGGCCTCGCGACGGCGGTCGATCTCGGCCGCGTCCAGCCGGGACCGGACGGTGGCCACCAGCGTGTAGCAGGAGGCCGGCTCGCTCCAGCCCAGCCAGGTGATCACGGTCGGCCCGACGTCGTCCGGCAGCAGCCCCAGCTCCTCCTCCAGCGCCCGCCGGACCAGCCCGTAGAAGTCCTCGGCGGCGCCCGGCTCGTCGCGGTACTTCATCGTCTCGTTGATCCCGACCGTCCACTGCGCCGGGAAGGTGTGGACCGCCAGCGAGCGGCGGAGCAGCAGCAGCCGGCCCAGCCGGTCCCGCACCGCGACGCAGGCGCTGACCATCGTGGGCGGCGCGACGGCCACGAAGCTCGTCAGGCCCTGGTCCAGCGCCTCGCGCAGCAGCCGGGCCGCCTCCGGGTCCTCCCGGCCCATCCCGGTGGTGGCCATGCACTCCGCGTAGTCACTCTCCGCGATGTCCACCTCGCAGACCCGCGCACCACCGTGCTCGCCGTGATCGACCGTCAGCCGCGAGATGTACGCGGTGCGGCCCGCCGCACCGGCCGCCCTCCGGCGCGCCACCTCCTCGGCCCACCCGGCCGCGTCCAGCACGTGCGGGCGCTCGACCCGCCCGCGGTGCGCCGTCACCAGCGTGCTCGGCGCCAGCGGCCGGGTCGCCGACCAGGTGATCAGCGGCGCCAGCCCGTCCGCCCGCACGTCGTGCGCCCGGGCCGCCGCCGTCAGGCTCGCCCGCCGGACCCGCGGCACCGGCACCCGCGAACCGAGCCGTGAGCCGCCGAACTTGGCGAAGTCGTACACCAGATTGGTCACCACCCCGAGCAGCAGGGCCCCACCGATCCCCAGCAGCCACTCCACCCCGGTTCCCCCACTTCCGCGATCGACCCGCCCCATTGTGGAGGTGTCCGGCACGGCGGCGGAAGAGCCGCGCCCCGTGACGGCCTCCGGGCCGGTTCCGGGGCCGGTGTTAGGGTGATCGAACAGTCGGCTCGGACGCTCGGAGGACTGAACCATCGTGCGGGCGCCCAGGATTGCCGCGTCCACGGTCCGGTCGGCCGTCCGGTCGCCCGTCCGCTCCGCCATCCGTTCGGCCACCCGCCGGACGACCCGCGCGGATCTGCGCTCCGCCGCCCGGTCCGCGGTACGCCGCTCCCCCGCCGCCGCCGGCCACCTCCTGCTCTGCCTCGGCACCGGGGCGGTCGCGCTGGTCGGGCTCTGCCTGCTGCTCGTCGTCCTCGCCCTCTGCCCGGTCGGCCCGGGCCTGCCGCTCCTGCCGCCGGCCCTGCGACTGCTGCGCCGGTTCGCCGAGTTCCACCGCCGGCGGGCCGGCCGGTGGCTGGGCGGCAACCGGCCGCGCACCCCGTACCGCGACCGGGTGTCCCTGCGCGACCCGGCCGTCCGCAAGGACCTGGTGTGGCTGCTCGCCCACGCCACCGCCGGGACGGCCCTGTCGGCCGCCGCCCTCACCCTGTGCAGCCACGCCGTCAACTGGCTGACGGCGCCGGTGTGGTGGCGGCTCCTGCCGGACGAGCGCGGGAGCATCATCCTGCTGACCGTCGACTCCTGGCCGGTGGCCGTCGCGGCGGCGGTCGGCGGGGTCGGCTACGCGGTGGTCGCCCTGGCCGTGCTGGCGCCCGCCGCCGACCTGCACGCCCGGGCCTCCCGCCGGCTGCTGGTCGCCCGGCCCCGCCCCTCGCTGGCCCGGCGCGTCCAGGAGCTGACCACCACCCGGTCCGAGGCGCTGGACGCCCATGCCGCCGAACTGCGCCGGATCGAACGGGACCTGCACGACGGCGCCCAGGCCAACCTGGTGGCCGTCTCGCTCCGGCTCGGCATGATCCGCCGCGCGCTGGACCAACGTCCCGAGCAGGCGGCCGCGTTGGTGGACTCCACCCAACTCGTCGCCGAGCAGGCCCTGGAGTCGCTGCGCGCCCTGGTGCGCGGCATCCACCCGCCGCTGCTCGCCGACCGCGGTCTCGCCGAGGCCGTACGGTCACTCGCCGCCCGCTGCGCCGTGCCCACCCGGGTCGAGCCGGACACCGGGGACGGCCGGGGCACCCCCTCCCCGGCCGACCCGCCACCGCGCGCACCGGCCGCCGCCGAGGCCGCGGCCTACTTCGTGGTCTCCGAGGCGCTCGCCAACGTCGCCCGGCACAGCGGAGCCCGCAGCGCCCTGGTCCGGCTGCGGATCACCGCGGTCGCCATCGCCGTCCGGGTCGAGGACGACGGCCGGGGCGGCGCCGTCGAGGGCGCCGGAAGCGGCCTGCCCGGCCTGCGCCGCAGGGTCGCCGCCTTCGACGGCACCACACGCCTGTCCAGCCCGCCCGGGGGCCCGACCATCCTGGAAGTGGAGATCCCGTGCGGATCCTGATCGCCGAGGACAACGCCCTGCTCCGCGAAGGCCTCGTCCTGCTGCTGCACAGCGAGGGACACGAGGTGTGCGCGACCGTCGAGCACGGCGACGACCTGCTGCCCGCCCTGCTCGACCACCGCCCCGACGTCGCCGTGGTCGACGTCCGGCTGCCGCCGGACTTCCGCGACGAGGGACTGCGCGCCGCCGTCGAGGCCCGCCGCCGACTGCCCGCACTGCCCGTCCTGATCCTCTCCCAGTACGTCGAACGCGCCTACGCCGCCGAGCTGCTCGCCCAGAGCGCCACCGGCGTCGGCTACCTGCTCAAGGACCGGGTCGGCCGCGCGGAGGAGTTCCTCCAGGCGCTGCGGCGGGTCGCCGAGGGCGGCACCGCGATGGACCCGGAGGTCATCTCCCAGCTGATGGCCCACCGCACCGGCCCCGACCCGCTGGCCGCCCTCACCGCGCGCGAGCGGGAGGTGCTCGCCCTGATGGCCGAGGGCCACAACAACCCGACCATCGCCCGGCTCCTCTTCCTCGCCGAGAGTTCGGTGAACAAGCACATCGGCAGCATCTTCGGCAAGCTCGGCATGCCCACCCCCGACACCGGACACCGCCGGGTGCGCGCCGTCCTCACCTACCTGCGCGCACTCGCGGACAACTGACCGTCCGCCGTCCCGCGCCCCGTTCGTCGCTCGTCGCTCGTCGCTCGTCGTTCGTCGTTCGTCGCTCGTCGCTCATCGGTCGGAGACCGCCAGCCGCAACTGCTCCTCCTCGACGATCAGCGCCGCCAGCGACTGCTCCGACACGTCCACCGCCTCCGGGGTCGACTCCGCCACCTCGCTGCGCCGCGCGTAGTCGTCGAACAGCCTGCCCTTCACCCGCAGCAGGTCCAGCATCCGCTGGTCGACGCTGTCCACGGCCAGCAGCCGGTGCACCCGTACCCGGCGGACCTGCCCCATCCGGTGCGCCCGGGCCACCGCCTGCTCCTCCAGGGTCGGTCTGACCTGCGGCTCGCAGAGGATCACCACCGAGGCGGCCTGGATGTTGAGCCCCACGCCCCCGGCCTGGATCTGGCAGAGCAGCACCGCGTGCCCGGGCGCGGCGGCGAACCCGTCCACCACGTCCTGCCGCCGCACCGAGTCCAGCGAGCCGTCGACCGGCCCGAACGCCCGCTGCTCCAGGGCCGCCTGCACAGCCGCCAGGACGTCCCGGAAGAACGAGAAGACCACCACCTTCAGCCCGCTGTCCGCCGCCTCGCGGACGATCTCCAGCAGCCGGCGCAGCTTCGCCGACTGCGTCGGGTCCGCGTACCCGGCCCGGCGCATCGCCGGGAAGCTGCCCGCTGCGACGGCCGAGCGGTAGGCGGCGAGGTCGGCGGGCGAGAACTCCTCCCACTCGTCCACGTGCACCACCTCGGGCAGTTCGGTCAGCACGTCCCGCTGGTTGCGGCGCAGGTACGCCGGGGCGACCGCCTTCCGGAAGGCCACCGGCCCGGCGGCCGCCGAATCCTGCCGGACCGACGGCACCAGCCCGGGCCGGAGGTACTCCACCAGACTGCGGAACTCCTCCACCCGGTTCTCCATCGGCGTCCCGGTGAGGAACAGCACCCGCTCCACCCGCTCCGTCCAGGCGGCCACCGCCCGGGAGCGCTGCGCGGCACGGTTCTTGACGAAGTGCGCCTCGTCCACCACGACCATCCCGACCGTGACCGCGTCCGCCACCTCGGCCGCCTCCAGGCGGCGCAGCCCGTCGAAGGTCACCACCGCGACCCCGCCGTCCCGCAGCCACCCGGCGAGCGCCGCCTCGCGCTCCGGGTCGTGTCTTCGGTGATCGCGCCTCCGGCGCCCACCTTCCCACGTTCTCCTGGACCAGCATCAGAAGGCGCCAGTTGGTCAAGGGAAAGTCGTCTCCGGACGACCCTGCCCTGCATGACTACTGGAGTCAGCGCCGAAAGACGCGAACTCCACCGCCTTATGGACAAGATCAGTCTGGTCCTGGCGGCACGTCAGAAGGGTTCCTGCCCGCTCTGCGGTCAGGCCCTCATCGCTGGGGCGGAATACGAACCGGACAGTCCGCGCGAGTGGATTGAGTGGTTCGACGCCATGAAGAAGAGGCTGCACAACCACCACTTCACCTACCGGCGAAACGGCGGATCTGATGAGAGCAAGAACCTTCGCCTCGTCCACTCCGAGTGCCATCGCCAGCACCACGCGAGCGATGGCAGACGGGATCAACAGCAGAGCCTGTGAAGCCATTGGGCTTGCTTGAGCCGCGGTGCCTGGAAACAGGCATGCCCGGTTCTGAGGGGGCCGGGCCACGGCAACGTGGCCCGGCTACCCGACAACTTCCGCGCGGTGGCCACGCGGTACGACAAGCGCGGCTACGTCTTCCTTGGCACCGTCACCACGGCAGCAGTTGTCAGCTGGCTGCGAGCTTGATGCCTTCTCACAACGCGAAGGGGCGGTACTCCAGGGCCCGATCGACCACGTCAGCGGCTGTCGGCTCCGGCCGCTCCATCCGCTGGAGGCACAGCTCCGCGAGGGCCGTCGGCCAGTCGCCGGTCAGCGGCGGGCGCATCCGCGACTCCGCGGCGAGAGCCTCGATATGGGCCGCCGCCTCCTCGGTCGACCAGTCGGAGATCGGGTCGCGCTCCGGCCGTCAGGGTGCCAGCCACGGACTGGGCGGGCCGCCGAGGACCTCTGCGGCGAGCTCCTCGGCGATCAGCGGGGACATCGACCAAGTCCCGCCGGTGGGGCGGCGTGCGGGACGGGTCGCCCCGCCCGCCGCCCCACCGGACGGGGTGGGTCAGGCGTCCACGCCGTAGTACTGCGCGAGGAAGCCGGTCACGTCGGCCGCGTGCGGGAGCAGCTCCGGCAGTTGGGCGGCGAGGGCGGTGCGGGTGGCCTCGGCGAGTTCGGGCAGGCCGGTGGCGGCGCCCTTCACGTACGGGTCGAGGCGGCGGATGAGCTCGTAGTTGCTCTCCACGTCGAGCCGGCGCATGGCCTTCTCCAGGGGCGGCGCGCCGGCCGGCGGGACGGCGGGCAGCACCCGGCTGACGAAGGTGACGCGGTGCAGCACCCGCCAGCACGGGGGCTTGCGGTCGGACTGGCGGGCCTGGCGCAGGGCCGCCGCGTTGGGGTCGTTGCCGTTGGCGAGCCAGGTGGGGTCGACGACCTTGTGGAAGAAGGTGTCGAAGTGCTCGCTGTCCTCGCCGAGGTAGAAGCTGAGGAAGCGGTAGGCGTCGACCTTGCCGGGCACGTTGACGGGTTGGCCGTCCTGGTCGAAGACGGGCTTGCGCTCCTGGTCGTAGCGCTGGAGGTTGCGGGCGGGGTTGACCTCCACGTTCAGTCCGAAGGAGCGGGTGGCCTCCTTGCCGCGGGCGCGGGTGGCGGTCATCCCGCCGCCGACGGAGGCGTCCAGCTGGGCGCCGATGCCGATGCCGGCGATCTGGAAGGACGTGCCGATCGAGGTGCCGACCGAGCCGGACAGCGAGTAGGAGCCGGAGGTCGTCTCGCTGACCACGTCAGTGGTCTCGGTGGTCTCGGCGAAGAACCCGCCGGCGGCGGTCCACACGTAGGTGTTGACCAGGTCCCGGCGGGAGAAGCCCTGACCGGTGGCGCTGTCGGTGGTCCCCCGCTCCTTGGCCGGGGCGGCGTCGGTGCCGATCGCGCCGCCGAGCACCCGCCCGGCCCGTTGGGCGGTGGGGTCGGGGGCGTGGGTCTCGGTGGAGACGGTGTCGTAGTAGCTGTGCAGGCGCTGCTGGTCGCGCTGGATGCGGCGCTTGATCGCGTAGGCCTCGCGGGGCTTGAAGTAGCTGTACTCGCCGCGCTCGCGGGTGCCCTGGTAGTCGGGGTCGGCGACCTTGCCGCGCTCGTCGAATCCGACGGTGCCGTCCAGGGTGCCCTGCTTGGTGTAGCGGGGGTTGATCGGGAACGGGATGACGTTCCAGTCCTTGGGGATGTCGGGGTTGGGCTGGATGCGGTAGGCGACCAGGGCCCCGCTGTGGGCCAGCCGCAGGGCGAAGACGTCGGCGGTCTGGGACTGCACGACGGCGAAGCCGGTGTTGGCCGGGACGTAGCGGCGGCCGGTGGCGGGGTTGAGCGGGCGGCCCGGGTCCTCCCAGTGGCCGGTGAGGGAGACCTTGGTGGTGCGGGCGGTGTTCTCGCCCTGGGAGACGGAGGTCTCCTCCGCCCAGCTGTTGGAGAACTCCAGGTTGCCGCGCACGCTGGCGGAGACGCCGCCCTTGGCGATGGACTTGGCGATGCCGAAGCCGAGCGGGGCGGTGATCATCCAGACGTCGACGTCCACCTCGTTGGACAGGGCGAAGCCGAAGGCGGCGTCGACGCTGCGCTCCTTGGCGGAGGACAGCGAGCGCACCACCTGCTCGGCCTCGGTGAGCTGGACGGAGGAGGCGCCCTCGAAGGTGTCGCTGCCGGGGTCGGTGAGCCCGGCGGTCAGGTTCTCCGAGGGGACCGGCGGGGCGCCTTCCACATAGCCGATGAGCTGCGGGTCGAACTGGATCTGGCTGACCCATTCGCTGACCAGCTCGCCGACCTTGTAGCCGGTGACGAGGTGCCAGCGCCCGTCGCGCAGGTAGCTGTAGGCGCGCTTGAGGACGCCGAACGCCTCGCCGCGGGCGCCGTACTGCATGTCGGCGTACTCGGCCACGGCCGGGGCGGCGGAGACCGTCTCGTGGAAGGGGGTGCGCATCCCGGCCAGCGCCGAGCGGACCTGCGCGGTGTCGGTGGAGACCGGCGCGCTGGACAGGACGGTGCGCGGGCGGGTGGCCTCGGCGCCCAGGCGCAGGTGGTTGCCGCGCAGGCCGTCGTCGCGGACCTGGGCGACGTCCGGCTCGGTGGAGTCCCGGTCGAACGGCCAGTAGGCGACCAGGTCCTCCTTCTCGCCCTTGAGCCGGGTGAACAGGTTGTCGAGCAGCTGCTCGTGGGTGCGGGCGGTGCGCCAGATCCGCACCTCCTCCAGCACGCCGTTCAGCGACTCCGCGGCCTTGCCGCCCTTGATCACCGCGCCCAGGGTCAGCTGGGCGTCGCCGGCGTCGGCGAAGGCCGCGCTGTCGGGGGCGCCGGGGGTGCCCGCCGGGTCGCAGGCCACGGCGACGCCGTTGCGGTAGAGCCGGAAGACGCTGCCGCGCGGGTCGGGGTTGCGGACCCAGCGGGCGCCGCGCAGCCGGGCGGGGTGCGAGCCGGTGGCGTCGGCCGCCGTGCCGCCCGCGTTCTCCTCGAACCGCCAGTGCGCGGTCAGACCCCGGTCGCGGGCGGTGACGGCGGTGCCGAGCCGGGCGGCGTCGCGGGCGGCGCCCCAGATCCGGACCTCGGCGAGCACGCCGGTCAGCCGCTGCACGACGGAGCCGTCGCGGGTCCGGCCCAGTTCCAGCGGCGCGTCGTTGCCGCGCGGGCCGGGGCCCTCGTAGCGGGCCGTGCCGATCTCCCGGCCGTCCAGGTGGAAGCGGATGTCCTGCCATTCGCGGACCGAGACCGACTCGACCAGTTCGACGCTCTGGGTGACCGGCTTGCCGTCGGCCCCGGCCGCGGTGATCTGACGGGTGCCCTTCTGCTCCTGCATCGAGCGACCGCTCTTGCGGACCACCGCGATCCGGTGGAACGTCCCGGCCTTGACGCCCTCGGTGGAGGTGAAGCGCACGGCCCGGCCGTCGGGCTCCTCGAAGGCGAACTCCAGCCGGCCGTCCGGCAGCACCGCCAGCCGGTACGGCACACTGCCGCCCGCGCCGTCGGCGGTGCGGCCCTTGGAGAGCAGGCCCTGGGTCTCGCCGAGCCGGTCGAGGCGGGCGAAGACCTCCAGCGTCAGGTCGTCGGCGATGTCGAGGGCGTCGTCGTCGGCGACCTCCAGGTAGGCCTCGCCGTCCAACCGGACGGCCCAGGACTGCTGGTAGGCGGCGGCGAAGTGGCTCCACTCGCTCAGCGGGAAGGTCTCCCGGCTGACCACCCGGCGATCGCCGACGGTGGCGACGGCCCAGTAGCGGCCGCCCTCGATCGGCGACAGCGCGGACACCGGGCCCGGCCGGCCGCGCAGTTCGGCGTGCCGCTTGTTGGCGGAGCGGTCGGTCAGCACGCGCTGTGCACCGGCGGCCGGGTCCGAGTAGACCCAGTAGCCGAGCAGCCCGGCCTCGCCGCCGGTGAGCCGGCGCTTCATCGCGGCGCGCACGTCGTCGCCGCCGCGCGCGCTGGACCAGAGCCGGACCTCGTCGATCTGGGCGGAGGCGAACCCGGCGGGCAGGAAGGGCACCTGCGCCAGGGAGAACCTGCCCTGGCCCCGGTAGGGGGCGCTCGCGGTGCGGCGGGCGATCTCCTGCCCGTCCCGGTAGATCACCTGCTGGCTGGTGCCGCGCTCGAAGACGCAGGCCCAGTGGTGCCACTGGGTGTCGCCGAAACGCTGGGTGGTGTCCAGGTCATCGCCGTAGAAGGCGAAGGTGAACTTGCCGTTCGAGCGGAAGCCGATGTGCAGGCTCTCACCGGCACGGCCCTGGTCGCCACTGTGCCCGAGGACGAAGTGGTCGCGCTCGTCGACGGCGGTGCGGCGGGCCCAGAACTCGACGGTGAAGTCGCCGTCCCCGAAGCCGAACGCACCGGGCACCACGGCGGCCGCGCTCACCCCGTCGTAGGCCAGCGCCGAGGCGGCGGGGCCGCCGAGCAGCCCCAGGCCGTACGGGCTGTCGCCGGCGTTGGCGTGCACCAGCCGCACCGGGCCCTCGACCCGCTCGGGGTTGACCCAGGCCTCCACGGTGAGGTCGCCGGGGGTGGCGGCCCGCGGCAACTGCTCGGCGGGCAGCGCCAGGAAGCGCCCCTGCCCGTCGAAGGCGTAGGCGCGGCCGGGCATGTCGGCGCGCCAGCGGCCGCCGTGGCCGCGCAGCAGGCCGTCCGCGGTGCCGGACGGGATCTCGGCGAGGCCGCCGGGGTCGACGGTGACCAGCCGGGAACCGGCCGAGAGCGCCACACCGGGCTCGGAGGCGGTGGCCCAGCGCTGGTCGTAGCGCACCCGCTGCACGCTCATGCCCGGCTTCAGCACCGTCGGGTCCGCTCCCGCGCCCAGCTTCAGCGACTTGCTGCCGGCGGGGTGGTCGCCCTCGAAGCGGAAGCCGTGGCCGCCGACGGTGACGAAACCGGGGCCGGCGAGCCGGGCGAGGGTGCCCTCGGTGAACTCCACCACGCCGCCGTCGATCCGCAGCACGGTGCCGATCGGCACCGGCTGCTCGGCCGCACCGTTGACCACGGCGGCGAAGTCCTCGGCCCGGCCTGGCAGGTGGGACCACTGCTCGCTCTGCCCGTCCCGGCGGATGGTCAGCTTGACCTGGGCCGGGTTGTCCCCGGCCTCGACGGTGATCTCCACCGCCGCCAGGTCGGTGGCGGCGTCACGGGCGGTGAAGACGGCCGCCTTGCCGCCGGACGTCAGCCGCCGGGAGGAGCGCAGCACCTGGGTGTCGTAGTAGCCGGCGAAGAACTGGCCGTTGGCGCCCCGGAAGTAGAGCACCAGGCTGCCGGTGGCGCTGTCCAGCAGGAACGGCCGGTCGGCGCCCCGGGCGAAGGCGAGCAGCGCGCCGGAGCTGCCCAGCCCGGTGCGGTCCACCGAGAGCTGGGGCACGGGCAGCGCGATGTCGTCCGAGCCGCGCACCCCGCCGGTGAGCCGGCCCAGCTCCTCGCGCTTGGCGGCCAGCAGGGCCTGCCGGGCCGGCAGGTCGCGGCGGTAGCGGGCGAGCGCGTCCTGCTTGGTGGAGAGCGTCAGCAGCTGGTTGTCGATGTCCAGGATCTGCTGGTTCCGCTGGGCGGCGCTCGCGCCCGGCTTGCCGGAGGCGCCGTCCTTCTCCAGGACGACGATGCCCTCACCGGAGGCGTTGACCGTCCCGTAGTCGAACTGCACGATGCGGTCGCCCTGGCTGTCCCGGGCGCAGACCACCTTGCCGCTGCGGCGGACCACCAAGCCGTAGCCGTTCCAGCTGTCCAGCGCGAAGTGGGTGGCGTCGTTGTCGGCCTCGCGGCGGTACTGGATCAGCGGGGTGTCATTGTCGGTCTTCCCGCCGGAGAGGTTCATGTCCAGGCCGGAGCCGACGTTGCGCAGGAAATAGCAGGCGATGCCGTTGAGGCTGGTGCCGGTGGGCTCGAAGGTCCACAGCGCGGTGGCGGCCGCCCGGTTGGCGGTGCGCACCAGCGGGGCCGCCGCGTCCTTGCGGTCGCCCTCCACCGCGAGGTACTGGTCCCGGCCGTCCTTGGGCAGCTTGAACCGCAGCCGGTAGCGCCAGGCGGTGACGTCGTCCTCCTGGCCGGCCCGCAGTTCGGCGCGCCGGCGCTCCAGCTCGGGGATTCCGGCGGTCTCCTGCTGGAGGCGGGCGATCTCCGCCTCGGAGTCGGTCACGTCCCGGGCCAGCCGGGCCACCTCGGCGTCCAGTGCGCCGACCGCGTCCACGGTGCCGCTGGACTCGGGGGCGGCGAGCACCGGCAGGGCCAGCCGGTCCGGGACCTCGGCCAGCCGGCCGTCCCCTCCGACGCCCAGGTCGAGGGTCGCGACGTAGGCGTCGTCGGTGGCCTTGCCGCTCACCGGGTCGGGCCCGCCGGTGGCACAGGCGAGCAGCACCCGGGCCTGGCGCTTGACGGGCTTGGCCGCGCCGTCGTACCCGGCCGGTGCGGCCTCCTGCTGGTGGTGCAGGACGGCCGAGAGGCCGGAGACGACCTTGCGCCCGGTGAACGCGAAACTGTCGCGGCGCACCCCCGGGTTGTCGCCGATCGGCGCCTCGGAGGTGATCCAGGCCGGCCCGCCGCGCAGGACGGCGTTGCGGGCGTTGTCCGTCTGGTCGTACAGCGTGTCGCCGGATCCCTCGTCGAAGCGGTAGTAGACGGCCAGCCCGGGCTCGTTGCCGACCAGACGGCGGCCGCGGTCGGCGGCGATCTCCTCGCCGCTGCGGGGGCGGCTCCAGATCCGGACCTCGTCCAGTTCGGCGCGGCCGAACGAACCGAGGGCGCGCCCCAGGGTCAGCGGGCCGAGTCCGCCGTACGGCATGTCGGTGGTGCGGCGGCCGAGTTCGACACCGTCGCGGTAGACGATCTGCTCACGGGTGGCGCGGACGAAGACACAGGCCCAGTGGTGCCAGTCGGTGTCGGTGGTGCGCTGGCCGATGTTCAGGTCGTCGGCGTAGAAGGCGAAGGCGAAGGTGTCGTCCGAGCGGAAGCCGATGTGCAGGCTGCGCAGCCGGGCGCCGGCCGCCGCGCCGTGCCCGATCAGGAAGTCCTCCCGGCCGCCGGTCGCGGTGCGCCGGGCCCAGAACTCCACCGTGAAGTCCTGATCGGCGAGTTGGAGGGCGTTGGCGGGCAGCTCGGCCACGTCGTCGACACCGTCGAAGCGCAGCGCCGTCTCGGCGTGGCCGCTCTCGCTCACCGCCGGGACCAGCGGTCGGCCGGTGAACGGGCAGGTGCCGGGGGCGGCTTCGTAGACGGCCTCGCGGTAGCGCTCGTCGGGACTGGTCCAGGCCTGCGAGCCCTGGGTGTTGAACAGGCCGTCGCGGCTGCGCTCGACGCTGAAGCCGTCGATCCGGGCGGTGGCGTCGTTGTGCGCGAAGATCTGCCAGCGCTCCCGGCCGTGCACGGCGGTGGGCACCAGCAGGGCGGTGAACCGGCCGCGGGAGAGGTTGCGGACGAAATCCAGCTCCTGGGTCGGCTCGATGAACGCCCGGCCCTCCATGTCCCGGGTGCCGAGGCTGTCCTTCGCGGAGTCCGGGCGGCCCTTGTGCCGGCTGCGCCGGTAGCGGACCTCCAGCACCGGCTTCAACTCACCGCCGACCAGCACGAACCGGTCGCAGAGCAGGGTGGCGTCGACCACCGCGACCTTGCCCGCGCCGCCCCGGCTGAGGTAGTCGGTGCGCGCCGCGTCGCCCGAGGAGCCGGTGCCGTCGGCGAGCCGGAAGACCGCGTCCGCGTCGTCGGCCCGGACCGACTGCCGCAGCACGTACACATGGGTGCCGTCGGAGACCACCTGGAAGGGCGCGGCCGCGCCGAGCCGGGCCGTACTGGACAGGAACGGGTCCAACTCGTCCTCGCCGAGCCGTTCCGCCGGATCCGCCTCGACCCGCCCGCCGCGCTTCACCGCGGGCATCCGCACCGCGCCGGCCACCGCGTAACCCACCCGGGCCAGCTCGGCCGGGAAGCGCAGCGGCAGCGGGTTCTCCGACCAGTACGCCGCGTCCGCCTCCCCGCGCGCCTCGTCGTGCTGCGACAGGTCCAGGACCGTGTAGACGATGCGCCGCTGGTCGTCCATCGCGAACGCGACCGTGCTGCCCTGGTGCCGCACGGTCGTGGTGTGCACGTAGGCGCGGTCGCTGTAGACCTTCACCAGGTGCTGAATCTCCGTCAAACCTGCCACCTCGTAGGCGGGTGCCTGCCGGAAACCGACGAGCACGATCGACACGAAACGTGTCCACGCTTTCACTTGACGTAATCAGCGGACAAGGTGCTTCCCAGCCAGCGCGAGGCCGAAACTCGCCCACCCACGGACACCGGCCGTTCTGCGGGCCACGACGCCTCGGCTCGCGGCGGACGGTCACCCCTCGACCCCCGTCGCGGTGGCAGCAGTTCCCGGTCCGGGCGCCTGCGGCGTGCTGATGCGCGCGCACGATGGTGGAGTCCACCGAGACGTCCCAGTCGATCTCGCCCGCCGCGTCGGCCGCAGCCCGGACCTGCTGCAGTAACCGCTCCCAGGTGCCGTCCGACGACCGCAACCGATGGCGCTCATAGACCGTCTTCCACGGACCGAACCGCTCCGGCAGGTCACGCCACTGCACCCCGGTCCGCACCCGGTGCACAATCCCGTCGATCACCTGCCGATGATCACGCCACCGCCCGTACCTGCCGTTGCTCACCGGCAAGAACGGCCGCAGCCGTTCCCACTCGGCATCCGACAGATCACCACGTTCTCCCCGCCCCACACCCGGAACAACGAGCAGATCAAGCGACAGTCACATGATCCGCCGGACGGCTCCTAGGCGCGGATGCGGCGGAAGACGGTGAGCAGCAGGAGCAGGGTGAGCGCCAGGAGGATGCCGGCCTCGACGAGTTGGATGGGGACGAGGTGGTCGGCCGGGTGGAAGCGGGCCCAGGAGGCGATGGCCTCGTCGCAGCCGGGGGCGCGGGCGGAGAAGAGGCAGGAGTCGGTGCTGGCGTGGGTGCCGTCGGGCAGGACGATGCCACGGCCGAGGAGCCAGGCGTTGGTGGGTTGGGGGGTGCCCACGGCGGCGATCTGTTCCACGGCCGGGTAGAAGTGGGGGCGGGCCCAGAGGACGAGGCCGTGGGCGGCGGCGACGAGGGCGCCGGTGAGGAACATCGCGGGCAGGGTGCGGCGGACGAGTTGGCCGACCAGGACGCCGAGGGTCAGGGCGAACAGGGACCAGGCGATCGGGGCGAGGCCGAGGACCGGGTAGGTGAAGAACTGGAACGGCGGGTCGAAGGCGGCCGGGCCGTGCACGATGTCCGTCCACCACACCCAGGTCATCAGGGAGGCGAGCACGCCGGCGGCGGCCAGGACGGCGAGGCCGGGAACGGCGAGGCGGACGGCCAGCCAGCGGACCGGGCTGACGGACTGGGCCCGGATCAGGCGGATGGTGCCGCGCTCGTACTCCTGGGCCAGCAGCGGGGCGCCGACGAACATGCCGGTCAGCAGCGGGACCGCGGTGACGGCGGGCTGGAGGACCTGGAGGTACCAGAAGTTCGGGCGGTCGATCGGCTCCAGGCGGTTCCAGCACTCGCGCCGGTCCCAGGTCTCGGGGTAGTAGCAGTCGGTCCGGTGCAGCTCGCTCACGATCCGGCTGCTGGCGACGTGGATCCACAGGAGGTCGGCCACCGCCAGGACCAGCAGGATGCCCAGGGTCCAGAGGAGGAGCCGGTTCTGGCGCAGCACCAGCCAGAGGATTCCGCGCAGGGCGGGCTTGGTGGAGGCCGTGGGAGCGGTGGTGCGGTCGGGCAGGACGGTCGTGCTCATGCGGCCACCTCGTTCGGTTCCTTGCGGTCGGCCGGTTCGGCGGGTCCGCGGAGGTAGCCGAGCAGCAGGTCCTCCAGGCTCGGACGCTCGCTCTCCCACTCGCCGTCCACCGGCTCGTCGGTGCGGACCAGGGCGATGGCCCGACGGCCGCTGACGCGCTGCTCGACCACCGACTCGGCGTCCAGGGAGGACTCCTGGGCGGCCGGGCCGGTGAGCAGCCGGTGCCCGTCGAGGATCTCCTCCAGGTCGCCGGCCAGCCGGACGCGTCCGCGCTGGACGAGGAGCAGGTGGTCGATGACGCCGTCCAGCTCGGGGAGGATGTGCGAGGACAGCACGATGCTGGTGCCGCGCTCGGCGGCGGACGACATCAGGGCGCCCATCAGCTGGTGCCGGGCGAGCGGGTCGAGGTCGGCCATCGGCTCGTCGAGCAGCAGCAGATCGGGGAGCTTGCCGAGGGCGAGGGCGAGGCAGACCCGGGTGCGCTGGCCGCCGGAGAGCGAGCCGATCCGCGCGTTGGGGTTCAACTCGCCCTGGTCGACGACCTGTTGGGCCCCGTCCTCGTCCCATACCGGGTTGAGCTCGCGGCCCATCCGCAGCGTCTCGGCGACGGTGAGGCCCGGGTAGAGCGGCTTGTCCTGCGGCACGTAGGCGATCCGGGCGCGCAGCCCGGGATCACCGGCGGTGGCGCCCAGCACCCGCAGTCCGCCCTCGGTGGGCGCGAGTTGGCCGGCGGCGAGGGAGAGCAGGGTGCTCTTGCCCGCGCCGTTGGGGCCCACCACTCCGCAGATCCGCCCGGCCGGGACGGTGAGGTCGCAGCCCCGCAGGGCCCAGCCGCCTCGGTACCTCCTGCCGAGGCCTTCGGCCTCCAGGGCCGGCGCCGACGCGGGCGCCGTGGTCGTCGGGTCGTCCACCCGGTCCCCCCACTGTTCTCTGTTCGGTGTTGCCGAGGGGTCCTCAGACCCCGGTGTCGGAGCCGGAGGCCTTGTTGTCGGAGCCGGAGGCCCCGGCGTCGGAGCCGGAGACCCCGGTGTCGAGGCGCTGCTCCAGGACGGAGGCCATCAGCGCGGCGATGTCCTCGCGCTCCAGGCCGGCCCCCCGGGCCCGGTCCACCCACCCGACCAGGTCCGCGCGCAGCGGCCCGTCCGCGGCCGCCTCCGGCCGGGCGAGCGAGCGCCGGACGAAGGTGCCGAGACCCGGGCGGGGTTCGACCAGCCCTTCGCGTTCGAGTTCGCGATAGGCCTTCAGCACGGTGTTCGGGTTGATCGCGGTCAGTTCGACCACCTCACGGGCGGTCGGCAGTTTGTCTCCGGGCTGGAGCAGTCCGAGTCGCAGGGCCTGCTTGGTCTGCTGCACGATCTGCTGGTACGTGGAGACGCCGCTGCGCCGCTCAATGCGGTACTCGATCACCGGCGTTTCGGCCTTTCACTAGTTCAATAGCGGAATAGTGGCCCACGGCGGCACGCGGGTCAAGCCGGACCCCCGGAGGGTGTCCTGGCGGAGGTCCTTCAGGGACGTTGCAGCAGGAGCAGGCCGTCCTGCTCGACCAGCGGACGGTAGCCGCGTTCCCGGTAGAGGGTCAGCATCCGGGCGGTGTCGGCGGTGGCGCACGGGGCCTGCACGCTCGGGTCGCGCAGGTCGACGGCCACCCACTGCGGTCCGGGGCCCACCGGCGCCCGGCAGACCAGGGTGACCTCGGCCCGGTCGGTGAGCTGCGCCGCCAGCCGGTTGGAGGCGGCCACGGCGGCGCCGCCGGGTATCCGGTGGAGCATCGCCCGGGTCTCGGTGAGCCGGGGCGAGGTGCGCCAGGCCTCGGGCATCACCACCTCGTGCAGCGGGTAGAGCGGCAGCGTCACGGCGGTCACCAGGGCGCTGACGGCGAGCGCGCGGCGGACGCGGCGGGTGTCGCAACGCCGCAGGACGTCGACCAGGGCCGCCAGCGCGATCGGCATCAGCACCGCACTGTAGTGGTAACTGACGCCCCAGTAGTGCGGGTTGGCCGAGAGCAGCCGCCAGGCGAGGGTGGGCACGCAGAGCAGGAGGAGCGGCGAACGCACACCGGCGAAGCCGGCGGTGGCGGCGAGCAGGAACAGCAGCAGCCACTTGACCGGCGGCCAGCCGAGCCGCAGCGGCAGCGCCCGGAGCGAGGCCTGCCCGCCCTGCCCGCCGCCGTCCAGCTGCTGCCAGTAGTCGAAGCCCCCGTTCGGGTTGAAGGCCGGCAGCACGACGAGCACGGTGAGCACGGTCGCGGCGAGGCCGACGACGGCGAGGGCGAGCCCGGGCAGCGGGCTGCGGCGCCGCTCCCGCCGGGCCTGCCAGGCGATCAGGACGCCGACGGCGGCCACCGTCAGCCCCAGGTCCTCCTTGACCAGCAGCAGCGGCAGCGACCAGAGCGCGGCGGCGAGCGGGCGGCGCCGGCCGAGTGCGGTGGCGGCGAAGGCGAGCAGCGGGACGGCGAAGGCGATCTCGTGGAAGTCGTCGGCCGCCGCCCGGACGATCCCCCAGGACGCCCCGGTGGCGCAGCCGACGACCAGCGCCGCCCTTGCCCCGGCCACCTCGTGGGCCCAGCGGGTCAGCGGGACGACGGCCAGCGCCATCAGCAGCGCCTGGGCGGCGACGAGGGTGAGCGGGCTCGGGAAGGCCCGGTAGGCGGGGGCGAGGACGGCGATCAGCGGGTGGAAGTGGTCCCCGAGCAGGTGGTAGCCGGGCCCCTTGAGCGGCACGATCGGCGCCTGCCCGTGGGCGTACGCCCGGACGGCCTGCTCGAAGATGCCCAGGTCGTAGGCCTTGGTGAGGCCGCGCCGGTGCCGGTTGACGGCGACGCAGATGTAGAGCGCGGCGAACCCGGCCGCCAGGCCCCAGGCGAGCGCGGCGGGGCGGCGGGTGAGCAGGGCCAGCAGGGTCGTGAACCGGGCGGAGGGCGCGGAGGGCGCGGCCGAGGTGGTCGGGGCCGAAGGGGAGGAAGGGGTGGAAGCAGCGGAGGGAACGGGGGACGCGGAGGCTGCGGACAGCAGGGCTCGCGGCGGGGAGACGGGAGCGGGCATCTGCAAAGTACCCTTTCACTATTTGATTAGTGGAAGGGTGGTGGAAGCCGGACCCGCCGTCAAACCCGGCCGGCCGACGCCGACCGGGCCTTCGGGCTGCCCTCCGAACCCCCGATCCGGCTCACTCCGCCCACTCGGAGCCCCTGACCACCTCCACGAAGTCGCCGCGCTCGAAGCCCGGCACGAAGTGGGCGAGCACATCCGCCTTGACGTTGCCGAAGGTCGTTTCCGGGCGACCTTCGACACCCTCGGTGAACGCGGCCAGGATGCGGTTCTTGAAGTCGGGCCGCGGATGGGCCGCGACCACGGCGGCCCGCCGCCCGGCGGAGATCGCGTGGTAGCCGACCCCCAGCACGTCCAGCTCCACGCCCCGGGTGACCAGGGCGATCTCCGGCGCCGCGATGGCTGCCACCACCGCCGTCAGCACCCGCCACCTGACCCGGCTCTTCCAGGCCGAGCTGCACACCACGCCGGCCCGCTGGGTCGAGCGGGTCCGCCTCGACCGCGCCCGACAGCTGCTCCTCGACGGCCACAGCATCACCGCCGCCGCCCGGCTCAGCGGCCTGGGCAGCGACGAGACCCTGCGCCGCGCCTTCGCCCGCCGGCTGGGCACCACGCCCACCGAGTACCGCAACCGCTTCACCACGACCAGCGGCCCCGGCGCTCAAGCAGGTGAGCCCCCTGAGTACCTGCCCAGCTGAGCACCCGAGCACCCGAGCACCTGCCCACCCGAGCACCCGGGAACCCGAGCACCCGACAGACTCCCCGCGACGAACGCTTGACCTTGACGCTACGTCAGGGTTGGAGGCTTGCCGCATGACGAACGAGAGCACTTCCACCGCCCCGCTCCACCCCCCGGTCGGCGGTTTCCAGGAGGTCGACGGCCGCCGCCTCTACCTGCACCGCCAGGGCACGGGCGGTCCCGCCGTCGTCCTCCTGCCCGGCGCCAGCGCCATCGGCCTGGACTACTTCGGTGTCCAGCAGGGGGTCGCGCAGTTCACGACCGCCGTGGTGTACGACCGCGGCGGCACCGGCTTCAGCGACGAGGCCGCGCTGCCCCGCACCGCCGCCGAGGTCGCGGCCGAACTGCGCGAACTGCTGCGCGCCCAGGGCGTTCCCGGCCCGTACGTCCTGGTCGCGCACTCGCTCGGCGGCGCGTACGCCCACGGGTTCGCCCAGCAGTACCCGCAGGACGTGGCCGGACTGGTCTGGCTGGACGCCTTCCACCGGGACTGGGACGACTACATGCCCGCCGAGGCGAGCCTGGCCGCCACCCAACAACTGTCGCCCACCGAGGAGCAGCTGCGGCAGGCGCTCCCCGCCATCCGGCAGCTGTGCGAGGACCTGCTCGTGGACTACCCGGCGGACGTCCGCGACGCGGTGACCGAGTACCACGTGAGCGAGCGCTGGATCCACGCCGGCATCGCCGAACGCGCCTCGATGCCCGAGCTGGCCGTCGAACTGCGGGCCGGGGCGGACCTCCCCGACGTCCCGCTGATCGCGCTCACCCCGCTGGGCGTCGACCCCGGCCAGCAGGCGCTGATGTCGAAGGAGCTCCTCCAGGCGATGCACGACGGCAAGACGCGGCTGTACGCGGACATGGTGGCCAGGGTCTCCAACGGCGAGCAGCGCCTCCTCGCCGACACCGGCCACAGCCAGTTCGTCTTCGAGCGGACCGATGTCGTGGTCCAGGCGATCCGCGATGTCGTGGACCGGGCGGGCCGCGCCTAGACTTCGGCCACGGCCACGGCCACGGCCACGGCCACAGCCACAGCCACAGCCACAGCCACAGCCACAGCCACAGCCACAGCCACAAATCCTCAACGGAACCGGAGCCGGACGGTGCTGACGATCGGTCAACTCGCCGCGACCGCGGGCGTGACCGTGCGCACCGTCCGCCACTACCACCAGGTCGGGCTGCTGCCCGAGCCCGAGCGCGACCGCTCCGGCTACCGCCGGTACAGCGCCCAGGCCGCGGTGGACCTCATCCGGATCAGGACGCTCGCCGACGCCGGGGTGCCGCTGGCCCGGATCGACGCGCTGCTGCACGCTCAGCCGGAGGAGTTCGCCGCCGCCATCACCGACCTCGACGCCGAACTGCGGCACCGGATCGACCAACTCGCCGAGCACCGCCGCCGGATCGCCGACCTGGCGAGCGGCGAGCGGCTCGCACTGCCGCCCGAGGTGGTCGCCATCCTGGACCGGATGCGCGCGCTCGGGGTCAGCGAGCGGTCGGTGCTGCTCGAACGGGACACCTGGATCCTGCACCAGGCCCTGGACCCGGAGGCCATGCGCCGGGGCATCCGGGAGAAGAACGCCAGCTTCGACGACGCCGAGACGATGCGGCTGTTCCTGCTCTGCGACCAGTCGCTCGACTGGGAACCGGACGACCCCCGTGTGGACCGACTGATCGACGACCTGGACGCCTGGGAGGCCGCCCACGGACGGGACAGCAGCCGGCCCGGCAAGCAGGCGGTGATCTTCTCCCGGCTCGCCGAGGCCTCGCCGACCTGGCAGCGCATCCTCGGCGTGCTCGCCCACCGCGCCAAGCAGCGCCGCCTCGCCGAAGACCGCCGCCTCGCCGAAGGCCACAGTCCTGCCGAAGGCCACCATCTCGCCGAGGAAGGACGGGCCGCCGAAGAACCCCCCGCCGCCGAGGAAGGCCGGGCCGCGGACCCGGCACGGAAGCGTTGACGTCGGATTCACGCCAGCCCAACCCCCGTTCGTACTGCTGGACTTCGGGTCACGAACCCACCACCCAGCGACGGGACCTCCGGCATGCCGACCGGCACCACTCTCCCTCCAGCCCCGACCACCCCGGGCGCGACCGCCCCGGGCCCGCGCCCCCGGGACGGCGGCACCCTCGCCGTCCTCGCCGTGACGACCGGCGTGTTCTCCATCGTCACCACCGAGATCCTCCCGATCGGCCTGCTGACCCCGATCGGCGCCACCTTCCGGATCTCCGACGGCACGGCCGGGCTGATGATGACCCTGCCGGGCATCGTCGCCGCGGTGGCCGCGCCCCTGGTGACCGTCATGACCCGGCGCGCGGACCGGCGGACCATGCTCTGCGCGCTGCTGCTGGTGCTGACCCTGGCGGACCTGCTCAGCGCCTTCGCCCCCGCCTACTGGGCGGTACTGGCCGCCCGGATCGTCCTCGGCCTGGTCATCGGGGCGTTCTGGTCGATCGGTTCCGGGCTCGCCCCGCGCCTCGTCCCGGAGGACCGGCGGGCCCGGGCCAACACGGTGATCTTCTCCGCCGTCCCGCTCGGCTCGGTGCTCGGCGTCCCGGCGGGGGTGTTCCTCGCCTCCCTGGCCGGCTGGCGGACGGCCTTCCTCGCGATGGCCGCGCTGACCCTGCTCGCCCTGGCCGCCCTCCTGCGGTCGCTGCCACCGCTGCCCCCGCTCACCGTCACCGGGCTGGGAGTGCTGCGCGGTCTGCTGGCCGGCCGGGGCACCCGGACCGGCGTCCTGGTGACCTTCCTGATCGTGCCGGCCCACTTCGGCAGCTACACCTACGTCACCCCGTTCCTCGCCAGCACCACCCACGCCGGCCCCGGCCTGATCACCGCCCTGCTACTCCTCTACGGCGCCGCCGGACTGCTCGGCAACGTCCTGGCCGGGGGCCGGGCGGCCGGGGCACTGCGTCCGGTGTTCGGCACGGCGGCCGTCCTGCTCGCCGCCGCGGCGCTGCTGCTGCCGCTGCTGGGCACCGGCGGTCCGGGCGCCGCCGTCCTGCTGGCGCTCTGGGGCACGGCCTACGGGGCCGTCCCGGTCTGCGCGCTCAGCTGGTTCCTCGCCGCGGCCCCGCACGCCCCGGAGGGTGCCGGCGTGGTCTTCACCTCGGCGTTCCAGGCCGCCTTCTCGATCGGCGCGCTGGCCGGCGGCCTGGCGGTGGACCACTCCTCGCCCGGCACGGTCATGCTGCTCGGCGGGACGGTCGCCCTGCTCGCCGCGGCCGCCGTGTGGCGGTACGGCCACCGGGTCCGTCCCGAACCGACGCCGTGAGACGGCCGACGCGGTGACACACACCCCCGGCCGGACCCTGGCCGTCCGCTCCGTCCGCGGTGAGAATGCCGGTGTGCCGTCAGCCCGTCCGTCCGTACGACGGAGCCGCGGACGGCACCGCCGGCCGGGACGGTCCCGGGCGGCCGAGGGCGAGAGGACGGCCGACGGATGGACAGCCAGTGGATGGATCCGGCGTTCCAGGGGCGGTTCGGCGACTACCAGAACGAGATCTATCTGCGCGGGCTCGGCGGCGTGCTGCCGACGATGCCGATGGCCTTCGCCGAACTGGAGGCGCGGGCGAGCACGGCGCTGGCGCCCTCCGTGCTCTCCTACGTGGCGGGCGGGGCGGGCGACGAGTCCACCCAGCGGGCGAACGTCGCCGCCTTCGGCCGGTGGGGCCTGGTGCCGCGGATGATGGTCGGCGCGCGCACACGGGACCTCTCGGTGGACCTGTTCGGGATGCGGCTGCCGACCCCGCTGTTCATGGCTCCGATCGGGGTGATCGGCCTGTGCGCCCAGGACGGTCACGGGGACCTGGCCACCGCCCGGGCCGCCGCCCGGACCGGTGTGCCGATGGTCGCCTCCACGCTGACGGTCGACCCGCTGGAGCGGGTGGCCGCCGAGTTCGGCGACACTCCCGGCTTCTTCCAGCTCTACACCCCCACCGACCGGGCGCTCGCCGAGAGCCTGGTGCACCGGGCGCAGGCCGCCGGCTACCGGGGCATCGTCGTCACGCTGGACACCTGGGTCACCGGCTGGCGCCCGCGTGACCTGGCGACCGCCAACTTCCCCCAGCTGCGCGGCCACTGCCTGGCCAACTACACCTCCGACCCGGTGTTCCGCGCCCGCCTCGCCAAGGCCCCGGAGGAGGACCCGCAGGCGACCGTCCTGGAGTGGGCCGGCGTCTTCGGCAACCCGCTGACCTGGGACGACCTGCCCTGGCTGCGCTCGCTCACCGACCTGCCGATCCTCCTCAAGGGCATCTGCCACCCCGAGGACGTCCGCCGCGCCAGGGACGGCGGCGTCGACGGCATCTACTGCTCCAACCACGGCGGCCGCCAGGCCAACGGCGGACTCGCCGCCCTCGACGCCCTCCCCGGCGTCGTCGAAGCCGCCGAGGGCCTGCCCGTCCTCTTCGACTCAGGCGTCCGCTCGGGCACCGACGTCGTCAAGGCCCTCGCCCTCGGCGCCACCGCCGTCGGCGTCGGCCGCCCGTACCCCTACGGCCTGGCCCTGGAGGGCACCGACGGCATCGTCCACGTACTGCGCTCCCTGCTCGCCGAGGCCGACCTCCTGATGGCCGTCGACGGCTACCCCACCCTCGCCTCCCTCCGCGCGGACGGCGCACTGCGCCACACATGACGAGAATTCAGGTCACGAGAAGTCAGGTCACGACGAGGAATCAGGTCATCGTGTCCGCCGGAAAGCGGCGGGGCTTGCCGGGACATTCGGGACGGCCCTACGCTCGAACGGCACAAATCGGGTCCGTACGTTCCCGCACGCTCGGAGGTCCGCCATCATCCGCGTCCTGCTGACCGCCTTCGAACCGTTCGGCCGCGATCCCCTGAACTCGTCCCTGGAGGCGGGCCGACTGGTCGCCGCCGGTCCGCCGGCCGGGGTGGCCCTGGAGTTCGCCGGGCTGCCCTGGGCGTTCGGCGACTCGATCGCCGAACTGCGCCGGGCGGTGGCCCGGTTCGAGCCGGACCTGGTCATCGCCACCGGCCAGGGCGGCAACCGGCCGGACCTCACGGTCGAGCGGGTGGCGATCAACCTCGACGACGCCGTCCGGACAGCCGACCGGAAGGGCAACCAGCCGCTCGACCAGCCGGTCGTACCGGACGGCCCGGCCGCGTACTTCTCCTCCCTGCCGGTGAAGGCCTGCGTGGAGGCGGTCCAGCAGGCCGGGATCCCGGCCACCGTCTCGCACACCGCCGGCACCCACCTCTGCAACCACGTCTTCTACGGGCTGGCGCACCTGATCGCCACCGAACGCCCGGAGCTGCGCGGCGGGTTCGCGCGCCTTCCGTACCTGCCGAGCCAGGCCTCCGGCCGGGAGCAGAGCGCCTCGATGTCGGCCGAGACGGCCGCCGAGGGGGTCCGCATCCTGATCCGCAGCGCCGTGGCCACCCTCCACCTGCCGCCCGTCGGCACAGTGGCGGCACCGCGCCGAAGAAGCTGGCTGTCCCGCCGGAGCAACTGATTCCCCGGAAACTGAGTTCCGGAGACTTCCGGAAACGCGAAGAACCCCCATCCGGGTCCCGGATGGGGGTTCTTCTGAATAATTGTTCGGCGGCGTCCTACTCTCCCACAGGGTCCCCCCTGCAGTACCATCGGCGCTGTAAGGCTTAGCTTCCGGGTTCGGAATGTAACCGGGC